>NZ_JAWXQV010000051.1:0-91743 GCF_033843325.1 Klebsiella sp. JN_Kp126
CCAACTTATTGCTGACCACCTCCATAGGAGGTGGTGTTCATGCAGGGATAAAAAACGGGGCCTACAGGCCCCGTTACTGTTTGCGGTGTTACGACGCCAGCGACAGCTCAGACTTTCCCGCGTGCTGCGCCAGCCACTCGCTGATGCGCGCCTGCTGCTCGTCATTCAGCCACATACCTTGTTTAGTGCGACGCCAGATCGCGTCATCCAGCGAACGAACCCATTCGTGCTCAACCAGATAGCGCAGTTCGGCTTCAAAAAACTCATGGCCGAAATGCTCACCCAGATCGTCCAGTGAGGTCGCCTTATCAAGGATTAGCTCGCTGTTGCTGCCGTAGGTGCGGGCGTAATGGCGGGCCATCGATTCGCTGATAAACGAAAAGCGGCGGCGCAGTTTCGCCGCGTAGTCGTCACGGTCGCTGCCGATATCGCCGCCGGGCAGCACCGCGGTTTTGGTCCATGCCGGGCCGATGCCTTTGTAGTAAGGCGTCAGTTTCTCCAGCGCATGCTCGGCCAGCTTGCGATAGGTGGTCAGCTTGCCGCCAAAGACCGACAGCAGCGGCGCCTGCCCGTTATCATCATGGATATCAAGAGTGTAATCGCGGGTGATCGCCTGCGGCGAGTCGGATTCATCGTCGCACAGTGGGCGCACGCCGGAGTAGGTCCAGACGATATCGTCCCGCGTGAGAGGCTTTTTAAAGTGGGCGTTATAGACGTTCAGCAGGTAGTTAACTTCGTTGTCGTCGATCGCTACCGCTTTCGGATCGCCTTTATACTCCACGTCGGTGGTGCCGATGATGGAAAATTCATCCATCCACGGGATCACAAACACAATGCGTTTATCTTCATTTTGCAGGATGTAGGCCTGTTTCTGCGTGTGCACGCGCGGCACCACGATATGGCTGCCCTTGATCAAGCGAATACCGTACGGCGAGCGCAGATGCATCCCTTCGTCGAAGAACTGTTTGACCCACGGGCCGGTGGCGTTAACCAGACCGCGCGCCTGCCAGGTAAACTTCTCGCCGCTATCAATATCTTCGGCTTCGACAATCCACAAACCGTTTTCACGTTTTGCCGAGATGGCGCGGGTCCGCGTGCGCACTTCCCCGCCTTTACGCACAACCATCTGGGCATTGGCCAGCACCAGACGCGCATCGTCAACCCAGCAGTCGGAATATTCGAAACCGCGCACGATTTCAGGTTTAAGTACCGATTCTGTGCCAAAACGCAACCCGGTTGAGCCGGGTAAGCTGGTGCGCTTGCCCAGATGATCGTACATAAACAGGCCAATGCGGATCATCCACGCCGGACGCAGGTGCGGGCGATGCGGTAAACGAAAGCGCATCGGGAAGGCGATATGCGGGGCCATTTTCAACAACACTTCGCGTTCGGCCAGCGCTTCGCTCACCAGGCGGAACTCATAGTGTTCAAGGTAGCGCAGCCCGCCGTGAATCAGCTTTGAGCTGGCGCTGGATGTGGCGCAGGCAAGGTCGCTTGCCTCCAGCATCAGTACGGATAAACCACGCCCTGCGGCGTCTGCCGCGATACCGGCACCGTTGATGCCTCCCCCTATCACAATCAGATCTTTGGTTTCCACGCTCGCCACCTCTTACACTTTCGTTTAAGCTCACAAATGTTCGATATCGCTCAATATAGCAAACAATCGCGCTATTGGTAACATCAAAAAAACATTTCAGAGTGATGCGTGTAACATATTGGCGTTTATTTAGCGCCAGGCTGTACACTAGACGCTAAAATCCAGGGCGTTTCGCCGCCTGCCTGTATATCCGTATATAAAGAAGAGAGCTTATGGATCGCTTTGAATGTATTAACGTAGAAGAAGCCCACCAGAAAATGCACCAGCAGACGGCGGTGCTGGTCGATATTCGCGACCCGCAAAGCTATGCGATGGGCCACACGCCGGGCGCATTCCATCTGACCAACGATACGCTGGGCGCGTTTATGCGCGACAACGACTTTGATACGGCGGTCATGGTGATGTGCTATCACGGCAATAGCAGCAAAGGCGCCGCGCAGTATCTGCTGCAGCAGGGTTACGACAAGGTTTACAGCGTGGACGGCGGGTTTGATGCCTGGCACCGGCATTTTCCGGCGGAAGTCGCGCATGGCGCACTTTAGGCGTTAGCGCCGGTTGTGGCTATAATATCTCCCTTTGTGTGGAATAAGCGATCCGCTGCATGTTAATGATTACCTCTTTTGCCAACCCGCGCGTGGCCCAGGCGTTTGTCGACTATATGGCGACGCAGGGCATTATTCTGACTATTCAGCAGCATACGCAGAGCGATATCTGGCTGGCTGATGAGTCCCAGGCCGGACGCGTACAGGCCGAACTGGCCCGCTTTCTGGAAAATCCCGCCGATCCGCGTTACCTCGCTGCCAGCTGGCAGTCGGGGCACACCAATAGCGGGCTGCACTACCAGCGCTTTCCCTTTTTAGCGACGCTTCGCCATAACGCCGGGCCGGTGACCTGGGGCGTGCTCTTCGCCTGCATCGCCGTCTTTGTCCTGCAAACGGTCATTGGCGATCAACCGGTCATGCTGCTGCTGGCGTGGCCCTACGATCCTTCGTTGAAATTTGAAGTCTGGCGCTACTTTAGCCATGCGCTTATGCACTTCTCGCTGATGCATATTCTGTTCAACCTGCTATGGTGGTGGTACCTCGGCGGAGCGGTAGAAAAGCGCATTGGCAGCGGCAAGCTGGTGGTGATTACGGTGATCGCCGCTTTGCTGAGCGGCTTTGTGCAGCATCAGTTCAGCGGCCCGTGGTTTGGCGGACTCTCCGGCGTAGTCTATGCGCTAATGGGCTATGTCTGGCTACGGGGCGAGCGCGATCCGCAGAGCGGCGTTTATTTACAGCGCGGCTTGATACTCTTCTCTTTAGTATGGTTAATTGCTGGATGGTTTGATGTTTTCGGCATGTCGATTGCGAACGGTGCGCACGTGGCCGGTCTGGTGACCGGGCTGGCGATGGCGTTTGTTGATACGCAGAATGTGCGAAAACGAACGTAGAGATTCCCAGGGATATTTCATGAAACAAACACAACGTCATGACGCGATTATCGAGCTGGTAAAAAAACAGGGATACGTCAGTACCGAAGAGCTTGTCGAGCAGTTTGCCGTCAGCCCGCAGACCATTCGCCGCGATCTGAATGATTTAGCCGATCAGAAAATGATTCTGCGTCATCACGGCGGTGCTGCGCTACCGTCCAGCTCGGTGAATACGTCCTGGCACGACAGAAAATCGACCCAAACCCAGGAAAAAGAGCGCATCGCCCGCAAGGTGGCGAGCGAAATCCCCGATGGCGCGACGCTGTTTATCGATATCGGTACCACGCCGGAAGCGGTGGCCCATGCGCTGCTTAACCATAACGACCTGCGCATCGTCACCAATAACCTCAACGTCGCCAATACGCTGATGGTGAAAGAGGACTTCCGCATTATCCTGGCCGGCGGCGAGCTGCGCAGCCGGGATGGCGGTATTATCGGTGAGGCCACCCTGGACTTTATCTCCCAGTTTCGCCTTGATTTCGGCATTCTCGGCATCAGCGGTATCGACAGCGATGGCTCGCTGCTGGAGTTCGACTACCACGAAGTGCGCACCAAACGGGCGATTATTGAAAACTCCCGCCACGTGATGCTGGTCGTTGACCATTCTAAATTTGGCCGTAATGCGATGGTCAACATGGGCAGCATCAGTATGGTTGATGCGGTCTACACCGATGTGATGCCGCCCGCCGGCGTACTGAAGGTGATTACCGATAACAACCTTCAGCTGGAGCTGTGCTGAACCTTTAGCATTTCCGGGTCATGCCAGAGCGTTGCTCCGCCTGACGCGCGCGATTGGTGGCGTGGTGTTGATGAGTGACGGGGTTATCTCCGCCGCCAGGCGGAGGGAAACCTGCCGCCGGCGATGACGTAACGGTTATGTTGCCTGAAGCGAGCCGATAGCGGCTTAAACCCCGTATCCCATCATTTTCAACAGCTGCTGGGCATGCTGAACGGCATCCTGGCGGTGCGCCACCCCCAGCTTCTGATACAAGTTACGGATATGCGTTTTAATCGTAGTGGCGGCCACGTCCAGCTCACCGGCAATCTGCTCGTTGCTGTAGCCGGAATAGATAAGTCCCAGGACCTGCCATTCGCGCTGGGTCAGCGGGCTGGTGCGGATAAGCTCCGGCACTTCCGGGTGGTTCAGCAGCCGTTCGACGAAGCTCTCGTCAAAGTGGGCGAACTTATGCCGATGATGCTGGTTGATATCGCGCAGAATACGCTGGGCGCGGTGCTGCTCCAGCTCCGGCAGCGTATTGAGCTGAATCAGCTGGCGCAGCTGCTGCGCCATCGCTTCGCCTTCAATGACAAAATGATTAATAAACCCGGTGCGGTTAGCGAGGGTGAGCGCTTCCAGCAGCGCTTTTTGCGCTTCGCTCTTACGCCCGGCCTGCCAGTAGAGCTGGTTGAGCAGCAGCAGGTTGCGGTTCAGGTCGCTCATCAAACGCAGCGAGCGGGCGTTATCGTTTAGCTCTTCCAGCACCATTTCGGCGGAATCAAAATCGCCGAGCAGGATCTGCGCGCGGGCGATATTGCGCCACTGGCTCTGCAAGAAATGGTTGTTAGCGAATTCCGGTTTTGGCGTCTGGCGCAGCCAGTTTGCCGCGGCGGCTTTATCGCCGATCATCTGCCAGTAGATCACCCGGACTTTGTCGGCATTGGATACCCAGTCGCTATGGTAATGGCCGTTGCCAAGCAGGTTTTCCAGGCGATTCAAATGGCTGCGGGCGTTATCCAGGTCGCCCCGTGCCAGCGAGCACTGTACCATCAGCGTCAGGCACTGCAGCTGCTGCTGCGGCTGATAGGAGGAAAGCACGTTCATGCCGCTGCGCGCGGAGGTCTCCGCTTCATCCAGCCGCGCCCAGGCCCACAGCAGCTGGGAGCGAATCCGCAGCAGGAACTCGTGCATCGGCAGCTGCTCAAGGTGCTGTTCGCGAATCAGCTGGAACGCTTTTTCCTGAATTTCCCAGGCGGCCTGCAGGAACCCCTGCGCAAAGAGGATTTCGCTTTGCTGGATCATGCTCCATAACGCGTAGTGCCAGACGTCATGACGGCGGGCCATCTGTTCCGTCTGCTGCATGACCGCCAGCGATTTGCTCAGCTGGCCTTTGCAGTGCAGAACTTCACCGTGTACGGATGTGGCAACGATACGGCTGTAGTAGCTGGCCAGCGGCAGTTCATCAAGGGCCACCATCGCCAGGCGCTCGGCTTCGTCCTGATCGCCTGCGTTGATCGCCACCTGGGCGCGCAGGGCGTTGAAATCCCCGTGCATGGCGGTGTCCATTTCCGTATCCATCTCCTGCTCGGCGCGCGCCAGCAGGGTATTCACTTCGCTATAGCGGTGCTGGCTCTGCATCAGCCAGGCCTGCAAAAGAATTAAACGCGGGTTTTCCAGCAGGTTTGACCACGGCAGCGCGGCGAGGGACTGCTCCAGCAAACTCAGTTCGCTGTGGTTAAACATGCCCCACGCGTGGTTGAGCAGAATATCGCGCAGCATTTTGGCGTCACCCGCGGCCAGGGCGTGGTGAATGGCTTCGCTCGGGAAGCCTTGCGCCATCCAGCTTTCTGCCGCCGCACGGTGAATTTCCGGCAGCTCAACCGCCAGCTCCCACTGGCAGCGCTGGCGCAGGAAGTTGCCGAACAGCGGATGGTAGCGGAACCATTCGCCGGAATCGTCCATCCGCTGCAGGAATAAGCCCTGACGTTCAATTTCTTCCAGCTGCATCTGGCCATTCTCTTCGCCGGTAACGCGGACGATGAGCGCATCGTTCATTGAACGCAGTAGCGAACTTTTCAGCAGGAAATTACGCGTCCGCGGGTCCACGTTATCCAGCACCTCATCGACCAGATAGTCAGAAAGATGGCTGGCGTTAATGCCGGCAAGACGACGAGCGGAGTGGTGGGCGGAAGTATTGTTCTGGCGCGCCGAGAGGGCAATCAGCTGTAGCGCGGTGGCCCAGCCGGCAACATCGTCGCACAGCCTTTTGCTGTCGTCGGCCTCAATGGGCGAACTGAGACGACAGTCGAAAAACTGCTTGGCTTCCTGATGGGTAAAAGCCAACTGCTGGCTGCCGATTTCCAGCAGCTGATCGCGCACGCGCAGGTTGGCGATACCCAGCTGCGGCAGATTACGCGACAGCACCACCAGCGTCATATTTTCTGGCTGATGGCGGAGGAAGAAACGCATTGCGTCATGAATCACCGGATTGCTGATCAGATGGTAATCATCAATCACCAGGAACAGCGGGCGCTGCCAGTCGGCCAGTTCAATAAACAGTTGTGCGAAGAGGGAAGGCAGGCTGGCGTACTGGCGCTTTTGCACCATCGCTTCGCTGGCCGCGCAGTGGCCGCCGGTTGCCTGTTGAACGGCGGCGATAAGATAGCTGGCAAAACGCTCCTGTTGGTTATCGCCTTCATCCAGGGAGAACCAGCCGAGATCGTTTTTCCCCGCCGCCCATTGAGACACGAGCGTGGTCTTACCGTAGCCAGCCGGGCTGGTCACCAACGCGAGACGATAATTGTTCGCGCCGGAAAGTTTCGCCAGCAATCGCTCACGAACCACAGTGTGTTCAAGGCGGACCGGGCGACTTAATTTAGACGGAATCAACATAGTTCTTCATTTCGCTGTGCAAGGGAGGAGTTGCGAATTTTTTTGCGCTTCGTAATTAATATCCAATAAGGTCGGCCATAATGAATTTTATTGCAAGTTATGTCCGAGTTTTATGCTCTTGAATTTGCTCTATGTCACAAATTTGGACATAGAGAGAAATTCACAGAAATCCGCGTCAGCGTGCGCGGTTATTGGGATTGCGCAGGTTACAGGCACGATAAGCTAATCTTTTATTACAAAATTAGTAGCTGTTTGTTTTTAATAAAATATTATCAGCGAAATCTTATAAGTCATCGTTTTGAGCTATTTCTACATTAAAGTACGTTTATTCCCCTGATATTTACTTTTATTTGGCAATATTTACAAAACAGCATTTCGCTTGCTTTTATCGTCCTGGCTTGTAACAAAATTTTGAGCGCAAGGCGGGCCGGTTTGTTGTTTCGGTATGGCGAATTTTGCAGCATAATTTTTGCCGGTAGGCTAACGTAATAGTGGCCACGATCACACTTTTCGCTCATCCCTGCTACTCCTCCCCGGCTAATCCCTGGCGGGATGAGGACGCGACTCCGGGAGGTCGGCACACTAACGCTAACGTTTTAGTAAAGGACCCGGATTACTTATGTCACAGACTTCTTTTAACAAAGCTCAGTTTCAGGCTGCACTGACGCGTCAGTGGCAGCATTTTGGTTTACAGTCCGCTTCCGAGATGACCCAGCGTCAGTGGTGGCGCGCCGTTAGCGGTGCGCTGTCCGAGCTGTTGTCGGCTCAGCCGGTAGCAAAAGCGGCCGAAGGGCAGCGCCACGTAAACTATATCTCCATGGAGTTTTTGATTGGTCGCCTGACCGGCAACAACCTGCTTAACCTTGGCTGGTATCAGCAGGTCAGCGATGAGCTTCAGGCCCACGACATTAATTTGACCGACCTGCTGGAAGAGGAAATCGACCCGGGTCTGGGCAACGGCGGTCTTGGCCGTCTGGCGGCTTGTTTCCTTGATTCAATGGCTACCGTTGGCCAGTCGGCGACCGGCTACGGCCTGAACTACCAGTACGGTCTGTTCCGCCAGTCTTTCGCTGACGGCCAGCAGATGGAAGCGCCGGATGACTGGGGGCGTAATAGCTACCCGTGGTTCCGCCACAACGAAGCGCTGGACGTGCAGGTTGGCCTCGGCGGTAAAGTGACCAAAAGCGGTGAGTGGATACCGGCATTCGTGATTACCGGCGAAGCCTGGGATCTGCCGGTGCTGGGCTACCGCAACAACGTGGCTCAGCCGCTGCGCCTGTGGCAGGCTAAGCACGCGCATCCGTTTAACCTGACCAAATTCAACGACGGCGATTTCCTGCGTGCCGAACAGCAGGGCATTGACGCCGAAAAACTGACGAAAGTTCTCTACCCGAACGATAACCATCAGGCGGGTAAAAAACTGCGTCTGATGCAGCAGTACTTCCAGTGCGCCTGCTCGGTTGCCGATATTCTGCGTCGCCACCATCTGGCGGGCCGCAAGCTGGCGGAGCTGGCGGATTATGAAGTCATCCAGCTTAACGATACTCACCCGACGATTGCGATTCCGGAACTGCTGCGCGTGCTGATTGATGAGCATCAGCTGAGCTGGGACGACGCCTGGGCGATTACCAGCAAAACCTTCGCGTATACCAACCACACCCTGATGCCGGAAGCGCTGGAGTGCTGGGATGAGAAGCTGGTGAAAGCGCTGCTGCCGCGCCACATGCAGATCATCAAACAGATTAACGACCGCTTTAAAACGCTGGTGGATAAAACCTGGCCGGGCGATAAGCAGGTATGGGCGAAACTGGCGGTGGTGCACGATAAACAGGTTCGCATGGCGAACATGTGCGTGGTGAGCGGCTTTGCGGTTAACGGCGTTGCCGCGCTGCACTCCGACCTGGTGGTGAAAGATCTGTTCCCGGAATATCACCAGCTGTGGCCGAATAAATTCCATAACGTCACCAACGGTATTACCCCGCGCCGCTGGATCAAACAGTGCAATCCGGCTCTGGCCGCGCTGCTGGATAAAACCCTGAAGAAAGAGTGGGCCAACGATCTCGACCAGCTGATCAACCTCGAAAAATATGCCGATGACGCGAAGTTCCGTCAGACGTATCGCGACATTAAGCTGGCCAACAAGGTTCGTCTGGCGGAGTTTGTGAAGCGGCGTACCGGTATCGAGATTAATCCGCAGGCGATTTTCGATATCCAGATTAAACGTCTGCACGAGTACAAACGTCAGCACCTCAACCTGCTGAACATCCTCGCGCAGTACAAAGAAATCCGCGAGAACCCGCAGGCGGACCGCGTACCGCGCGTGTTCCTGTTCGGTGCGAAAGCGGCGCCGGGCTACTACCTGGCGAAGAATATTATCTGGGCGATCAACAAGGTTGCCGCAGCGATCAATAACGATCCGCTGGTTGGCGATAAGCTGAAAGTGGTATTCCTGCCGGACTACTGCGTCTCGGCGGCGGAAATGCTGATCCCGGCGGCGGATGTCTCCGAGCAGATCTCTACGGCGGGTAAAGAGGCCTCCGGTACCGGCAATATGAAGCTGGCGCTGAACGGCGCGCTGACCGTGGGAACCCTGGACGGGGCGAACGTGGAAATCGCTGAGCAGGTGGGCGACGAAAACATCTTTATCTTCGGTCATACCGTGGAAGAAGTGAAAGCGCTGAAGGCCAAAGGCTACGATCCGCTGAAATGGCGTAAGAAAGACAAGCTGCTGGACGCGGTGCTGAAAGAGCTGGAGAGCGGCAAATATAGCGATGGCGATAAGCATGCCTTTGACCAGATGCTGCATAGCCTGCTGAAAGGCGGCGATCCGTACCTGGTGCTGGCTGATTTTGAAGCCTACGTGGCGGCGCAGAAGCAGGTTGATGCGCTGTATCGCGACCAGGAGGCCTGGACGCGCGCAGCGATCCTGAACACCGCGCGCTGCGGCATGTTCAGCTCCGACCGCTCGATTCGCGATTATCAGCAACGTATCTGGCAGGCAAAACGCTAAGGACAGGCCTATGGAGACTAAACGCCTTGATAACGCTGCCCTGGCGGCGGGAATAAGCCCAAGCTACATCAACGCTCATGGAAAGCCGCAGTCCATTGCTGCGGTGACCAAGCAGCGGCTGCTTGATGCGATGCATCGTACTGCGACCGCCGTGAAGGCGGCGGTTAACCCGCTGCCTGCGGTGCAGGTGTTCACCTACGGCAAAAAGATGTCTCTGCCGGTGGCGGGCCAGGGGGAGTTCCACTGGATCCTCACCACCGAAGAAGGGAAACAGTATCAGGGCCAGGCGCGCGGCGGTGAAACGCTGCCGCTGCCGGCAAGATTGCCGGAAGGGTACCACACGCTGACGCTGACTCAGGACGGCGACCGCTGGCACTGCCGGGTCATCGTCGCGCCCGCGCGCTGCTACGAACCGCAGGCGCTGAAGGATGGCAAGAAGCTGTGGGGTACCTGCGTACAGCTGTATACGCTGCGCTCGGAGAAGAACTGGGGGATTGGCGACTTCGGCGATTTACGCGCGATGCTGCCGGAAATCGCCCGCCGCGGCGGTGCGTTTATCGGGCTTAACCCGATTCACGCGCTCTATCCGGCTAATCCGGAGAGCGCCAGTCCGTACAGCCCCTCTTCGCGCCGCTGGCTCAACGTTATCTATATTGACGTCAATGCGGTAGAGGATTTCCGACACAGCAAAGAGGCGCAGAAATGGTGGCAATCACCGGCTACGCAGCAGGCCCTACAGGCCGCGCGTCAGACCGATGATGTTGATTATACCGCCGTGACCGCCCTTAAGCTCACTGCGCTGCGCATGGCCTGGAAAGGTTTTTCCGCACGTAACGATGAGACGACGGCGGAGTTCCGTCAGTTTGTGGCGCGCGAGGGGGAAAGCCTGTACTGGCAGGCGGCGTTTGACGCGCTGCACGCCTGGCAGGTTAAGCAGGATCCGCTGCGCTGGGGCTGGCCCGCGTGGCCGAAGGCTTATCAGGATACCGATAGCCCGGAGGTTAAAGCGTTCTGCACCGAACACGCCGATGAGGTGAATTTTTACCTGTGGCTGCAGTGGCTCGCTTTCACTCAGTTTGCCGAATGCTGGCATACCAGCCAGAACGACGCTATGCCGATCGGCCTGTATCGCGACCTGGCGGTGGGCGTTGCGGAAGGCGGGGCGGAAACCTGGTGCGATCGCGAGCTGTACTGCCTGAAAGCTTCCGTCGGCGCGCCGCCGGATATCCTGGGCCCGCTGGGACAAAACTGGGGCCTGCCGCCGATGGATCCGCATATCATCGTGGCGCGCGCCTATGAGCCGTTTGTCGAACTGCTGCGCGCCAACATGCAAAACTGCGGGGCGCTGCGCATCGATCACGTGATGTCGGTGCTGCGTTTGTGGTGGATCCCTTACGGTGAAACGGCCGATCACGGCGCCTATGTGCAGTATCCGGTCGACGATCTGTTGTCGATTCTGGCGCTGGAGAGTAAGCGTCATCGCTGTATGGTGATCGGCGAGGATCTGGGAACCGTACCGGTAGAGATCGTCGGTAAGCTGCGTAAAAGCGGCGTTTACTCTTACAAAGTGCTCTATTTCGAAAATGACCACGAGAAGACTTTCCGTGCGCCGAAGGCGTATCCGGAGCAATCAATGGCTGTGGCTACGACGCATGACCTGCCAACGCTGCGCGGCTACTGGGAAAGCGGCGACCTGACGCTGGGTAAATCGCTTGGCCTGTATCCGGATGCGGTGGTACTGCGCGGACTGTATCAGGACCGCGAGCGGGCGAAGCAGGGGCTGCTGGACGCTCTGCACCGCTACGGCTGTCTGCCGAAGCGTACCGGGCACAAAGCGTCTCTGATGGCGATGACGTCGACCCTCAATCGTGGAATGCAGCGCTATATTGCCGACAGCAACAGCGCCCTGCTGGGCCTGCAGCCGGAAGACTGGCTGGAGATGGCCGAGCCGGTCAATATTCCGGGCACCAGCACGGAGTATCCAAACTGGCGTCGCAAGCTCTCCACCACCCTCGAGGCGATGTTTGCCGATGAGCAGGTGAATAAGCTGCTTAAGGATCTGGATAAGCGGCGTAAGGCGGCGAGTAAGAAGAAGCCAGCGTGATGTCAACGCGATAAAAAAGCCGGGAAGCGATTCCCGGCTTTTTCATTTCTGCGGACCCGATTAGCGTTTCGGCCCCGCGGCCACCAGCGCAGCGCCCGCCGGCGTATCGGTGTACTTCTCGAAGTTCTCGATAAACAGCTTCGCCAGCTGTTCCGCTTTCTCCTGCCACTGCTCCGGCGATCCGTAGGTGTTGCGCGGGTCAAGGATATGGGTATCCACGCCGGGAAGCTCGGTCGGGATCTGCAGCTCAAACATCGGCAGAGTGAAGGTTTCGGCGTTGTCCAGCGAACCATCAAGAATGGCGTCGATAATGGCGCGAGTATCTTTGATAGAGATACGTTTACCGGTACCGTTCCAGCCGGTGTTGACCAGATAGGCCTGCGCGCCGGACGCCTGCATGCGTTTCACCAGCACTTCCGCGTACTGCGTCGGGTGCAGCGACAGGAACGCCGCGCCAAAGCAGGCGGAGAAGGTTGGCGTCGGCTCCGTAACGCCGCGCTCGGTACCCGCCAGTTTGGCGGTGAAGCCAGACAGGAAATGGTACTGGGTCTGGTCGGCGGTCAGGCGAGAAACCGGCGGCAGGACGCCAAAGGCGTCGGCGGTCAGGAAGATAACCTTGGTGGCATGACCGGCCTTAGAGATCGGCTTAACGATGTTCTCGATATGGTTGATCGGATAAGAGACGCGGGTGTTTTCGGTCTTCGAACCGTCGTTGAAATCGACGGTGCCGTCGGCCAGCACCACCACGTTCTCCAGCAGCGCATCGCGGCGAATCGCATGGTAGATATCCGGCTCCGCGGCTTCGGAAAGCTTAATGGTCTTGGCGTAGCAGCCGCCTTCGAAGTTGAAGACCCCGTCGTCATCCCAGCCGTGTTCGTCATCGCCAATCAGACGGCGTTTCGGATCGGTAGAGAGGGTGGTCTTGCCGGTACCGGAAAGGCCGAAGAAGATGGCGACATCCTCTTTTTCCCCTACGTTGGCGGAGCAGTGCATGGAGGCGATGCCCTTCAGCGGCAGCAGGTAGTTCATGATCGAGAACATCCCTTTTTTCATTTCGCCGCCGTACCAGGTGCCGCCGATGAGCTGAATGCGCTCGGTCAGGTTGAACGCGACGAAGTTCTCGGAGTTCAGACCCTGTTCTTTCCACTGCGGGTTGGTGCACTTGGCGCCGTTCATCACGATGAAGTCCGGTTTGAAGTTTGCCAGCTCTTCATCGCCTGGTCGGATAAACATGTTCTTCACGAAATGCGCCTGCCAGGCGACTTCGGTAATAAAGCGGACGCTCAGGCGGGTGTCGGCATTGGCGCCGCAGAAGGCGTCAACGATAAACAGACGCTTGCCGGAGAGCTGGCGGGTCACCAGCCCCTTCAGGTGCTGCCACGTTTCCTCAGAGAGCGGCTTGTTGTCGTTCTTGCCTTTGCCTTTATCAGCCCACCACACCGTATCGCGGGTGGTGTCGTCACGAACGATATACTTATCTTTTGGAGAACGGCCGGTAAAAATACCGGTATCTACGGCGATTGCACCAAGATTTGTTAATACGCCACGTTCATAGCCTTCCAGATTGGGGGCGAGCTCTTCTTCATACAAAGTGTCGTAGCTGGGGTTATGAACGATATCCTGGACGTCATTGATACCATAAGCCTTGAGATCCTGCGGGGTTAAACCATTATTAACGCGCATGTCACTGCTCCTTAGCCAATATGTACTGCTTTAAATTGTAGGGTTTATTACGGGGTATAGACCGCGACCAGGCTCATAGATTTACGTATCTCGACAAACGGCGGACTTACGAAAAACGTTGTGACTCCTGTCACGAGGCGTAGGGGATTATCTCAGGAATTGGGGCATAGTTGGGGGTAGATGTTTCTTAATGGTTAAAAAGTAATTAAAAAAACTGTTGAAATGTGAATGTAATCGCTTACCTGAAAGAAAATTACGTAACTCTTTCATGGGGAATCGATTCACCACGCGCAGAAAAAGCGTTGACGCCAGGCGCGAAAAGGGAAACCGCGCCTGACGAAGCGATGATTAGTGGAGCTGCGGGTCGGCCGGGGAGGCGTTGTTACGAATTTCGGCAATATCCATCGCATTAAAGATGTAGTGATTACCGCAGTAGTCGCAGTGCATATCGATTTCACCTTCATCGGCCAGGATGCTATCGATCTCCTCATCCGGCAGCGTTTTCAGCGCGCCGGCGCAGCGCTCGCGAGAGCAGGTGCATTTAAACTCGACGTTCTGCGGCTCGTAAACGGTGACTTCTTCTTCGTGATACAAGCGCCAGAGCACATCGTTCGCTGGCAGGGTAAACAGCTCTTCAGCTTTGATGGTCTCAGTCAGGGTGCTCAGATGTTCGAAATCCGCCGCCTGTGCGTCCTGCGCCGGCAGAACCTGCAGCAGCATGCCGCCGGCCATCGGTTTACCGTCGTGTTCACCGCTACGAATGATCAGTCGGGTCGGCAGCTGTTCGGAGCGCTGGAAGTAATCTTCGAGGCAGGCCGCAAGGGTATCCCCCTCGAGACCGACCACGCCCTGATAGCGCTCGCCCTCTTCCGGAGAGATGGTAATGACCAGATATCCGTTACCGACCATGGTTTTCAGGTCCGCCCCTTCCGGGATCTCGCCCTGGACGCGGGCTACACCGCGCATCTGCTGCTGGTTGTTGCCGTTGATCACCGCCAGCGACAGCGGGCCATCGCCCTGCAGCTGAACGGTAATATCGCCGGCGAACTTCAGCGTGGCGGTCAGCAGGCTGGTGGCAACCAGCAGTTCCGCCAGCACGGTTTTCACCGGCTGCGGGTAGCTATGGTTGGTCAGAATCTGTTCTAAAGTTTCTGAAACGGTTACCAGCTCACCGCGTACGGCATAGTTTTCAAACAGATAGCGGTGTAATTGATCGTGTTGAGTCATAATCATCTCTCTTGCGGGCCACAGTTATTCACTATCGCCGTGTTTAAATCTCATCAGGTCGCGGCGCTCTTTCTTATCCGGTCGCCTGTCGGGATGCGGCATGGTTAACGCGTTCATCTTCCGCGCCAGCGCCATTTTCTCGCGTTTCTCGATGCTCTCCGCCGTCTCTTCATAAAGCGCGACGGCTTCACTGGCGGGTCTGCGCTGTTCGGTAATGCCCTTTACCACGATGGTTCGTTCGTCATTGCCCTGGCGAAGCAGCAGGGTCGCGTTCAGCTCGACCACTTTGCCCGGCTTACTGCGTTGTCCGTTATAGTGCACCTTGCCGCCTTCAATCATCTCGCGCGCCAGCGCACGGGTTTTATAAATGCGGGCCGCCCACAGCCATTTGTCCAGCCTGACGGCTTCGACGGGTTTTTCTTTCATGGCCTCTCCTGTAGGGTCAGCGAGGGGATCAGATGCCGGTAGTCATTCAACCCCGGATGGCGAGCGTAGCTTTTTTCCGCCAGCCCGGAGTCGGGATTGGTGATACCGAGGCAATAGCGGATGCCGTACTCCGCCGCCGCGTCCAGAATCGCCTCGTTATCGTCGACGAAGAGCGTATTACGCGCGTCGAAGCCGGTCTCTTCAGCCACGGCGTGCCACAGCCGCTGATCTTCTTTCGGATAACCAAATGTGTGGGTGGAAAGCAATAAATCAAGGTGTGCATCCAGCCCGGTGTGCTTTAGCTTCACCGCCAGATTATGCGGATGGGCGTTGGTCAGCAAAATCCGCCGTTTGCCGCTGTTTTTTAGCGCCTCGAGGAACGGCACGGTATCTTCACGCAGCGCGGCCCTTGGCCCCTGCTCGCTGGTCATCGCACAAATATCCAAACCAAGGCGCTCGCTCCAGTAGTCCAGGCAGTACCAGTTTAGCGTATGTTGCACCGCGTGGTACTCCTGGCGCATTGCGTCCCTGGCTTCCTGCAGGTTGAGACCCCGCGCGGCGCCCCAGGTTTCCGGCACCAGTTTTTGCCAGAAGTAGTTGTCGAAGGCGAGGTCGAGCAGCGTGCCGTCCATATCCAGCAGAACGGTATCAACCTCCTGCCAGGCGATATCAAAATGCATGGTGAGTCTCCAGCGAGGGGGGAAATTGCGCGACAGGGTATCATACCCGGTCGCGCAGAAAATTATTCTTGCGGGTCCGGCGAGGAAAGGAGATCCGGATTCAGGCAGCTTTCGTAGTATTTCTGAATCTCTTCCTGACGCTGGCGATGGCGCTGATAGCGGCGAAAAGCCTGGAGGCCGTGATACGCCGTACAGCCCAGCATGGTCAGCAGCAGCAGCGTGGTGCCGAGATAGCGCCACAGACCGGTGCGATCGGGAATACGATGCAGGTTGATGTGCTGCGTCCCGTTGGCATCGGTATAAAGATTGGTGACGATGCCTTCTGCCTGGAACGGCGTGTGCATTAACATGCCCGCCAGGCGCTGCAGTTCGCTCCACTGCTGGTGTGCAGGGAAGTCGTATAACCCGGTGCCTGGCCATGGCTGATTCACCAGGTCGCTGCCTTCATCGCTGGCAATCAGGAAACCGCCGGGCGCCGGGCTATTCAGCGCCTGCGCCGCGCGCGAGGTTTCACGGCTGATGAACGGGGCGGTGGAGGTGGTGACCAGATTCTCCAGCGACTCCGCGCTTACCGGGCGTAACAGGACGTTGACGCCATCCAGCTTACCTGCGTTTGCGCGTTTGGTCAGGGTTTCCCAGTTGCGGGTATTACCGAGGTTAACCAGCGCATTCTTCAAACGAACGCAATCGTCTTTCGCAGAGCACAGGTCGTTAGTTTTGGTGACGATATCGCCAAAGTCATCCAGCAGCACCATGCCTGACTTCTGAATGGCGGAACGCAGCGCCGGGCTGACGCGCGAATCGTCATCGGATTCGGGATGGAGCTGGCGCTGAACGGTCTGCATCAGGGCGGTGGCTTTACTGACGATATCTGACTCCGGCAGCGGCAGGGGAGGGGCATCATTCCAGACGATTTGTGAACAATCGAACGGCATAAACGGCGAGTTCTCTTTTGCCGTCCAGGCGCCCGGCGAGTGGATGTTGCACATTCCAGTGCCTTTCAGGCGCAGCGTGTCGCCGATGCGAATCTTTGACTTCTCCAGTTGGGCAACCGTCGTGGCTTCGATAGTTTGTGCGCCCTTGAGCCATGAAAGGGTGAATTTAAAGGGCATATTCAGCGGTACGCTGGCCCACAGCATCACGACGACCAGCAGCGCGCCCAGGGCGATAATCGCGCTGCGGAGCCAGTACTGAAGCGGGAAATTTTTCACCTCATCATGCAGCGACAGGAAGCGCCCCTGGCGGACAACGTGGCGGCTAAGATAGATGTCGATATCCGTTTGTTGGCCGAGGTCCTGCGCGATCCACGGCTGCCAGTGGCGCGGGTAGATAAGATCGATAATGCCGAGGGAAATATTATTGATATGTTCCTGGTCGTTTTCACCAAACAGCCCCCAGCGTTTAGGCATGCCGCGCAGGCAGTGAATTTCCCGCAGCGATGTTTTACGTGGGGGGGCGTAAATACCCCATATGCCCGCAAGCAGGAGAAGCAACCCGCCGCCCAGTAGCCAGGGGGAAAAAACGTTGGGAGTCATCAGGCTGCAATAAAACAGCAGGAAAGCGGTGACCACCAGGATGGCTTCGCGCAGACCGTCAGGGCGGCTGAGCGCGTACTCTTCAGGGGTTTCCGGGCGGATGTTCAGCAGCTCAATTTGTTCGCTCTCTTCTCCGCGGATGGAAGCCTGAGGCACGGAGGATTTTTCAAGCGCCAACCCTCGGGACTCGTGCGGGTAGTCGCTGAGAGTTTGCCCGTTGAGAGCAATCACCAGCGGCAGGCTATCGGTGGAGATTAATTCGACGCTGTTTTCATCATTGATGTGTTGTTCCCAGAAGGGGGGAAGATGAATTTCAACGGAATCAAGGAAGTAGCGCCATTTGTTGAGGTCGTCGGTGGTGATGCCGTAACGAGTGATGGCTCGGGTGACGCTATAAACGGTGCCACTCTGGTCGTTCAGGGTCAGGTTTACCGGCGCGCTGCTGGCGCCTGATGCCGGCAGCTGCTGGTTGCGGCTGAGACGGTCGAGGTATTTTTCTACGGCGCTGCGCTCTTCATCGGAAAGCTTGCGCGTCGCGGCATCGCTAAAGGCCTGCAGCAGCGGCAGGCGACGACGTCTTGCATGCGTGCGATACCACCACCCGATAAGCAATGCGCAGATTAGCAGAGCTATCAAAAATATCAGAAAGGTGCCCATGCCCATCCCATCATAGTTATTCTTTTCTTACTGGTATCGTCGGTTGCCATTCATCAATGGAGGTAAAACAGCCGTCGCAATCGGCACTCTGTTAAAGCGGGAACATCTCTTATGCAAAGCAGCAGCATACAACCTTATCAAAAACGTTAAAATCCAGGAATCAGTATATTCTCAAATACTATTCAACCTATTGACTTTTTAGTCATTGTGATAATCGGGCTCGGGACGGGAAAGTTGCAACTATGTAAATTAGTAGCGATTAGGATTGCCGAAACCGTGCTGCGTATCGCACAATGGCCGCTGTAATCACAGCATAGACCGATGACAATGAGCAAATCATTACAAAAACCCACTATTCTCAACGTTGAAACAGTCGCGCGCTCGCGCCTTTTTAATGTTGAAAGCGTGGACCTCGAGTTCAGCAACGGCGTGCGCCGAGTGTATGAACGGATGCGGCCTTCTACCCGTGAAGCCGTGATGATTGTGCCGATTGTCGATGACCATATAATCTTGATTCGCGAATACGCTGTCGGTACGGAATCCTATGAGCTGGGCTTCTCAAAAGGCCTGATCGATCCGGGTGAAAGCGTACTGGAGGCCGCCAACCGCGAGCTAAAAGAAGAGGTCGGCTTTGGCGCGCAAAAACTGACGTTTTTGAAAAAGCTGAGCATGGCCCCCTCCTACTTCTCCAGCAAGATGAACATTCTGGTGGCGGAAGATCTTTATCCGGAATCGCTGCCCGGCGACGAGCCCGAGCCGCTGCCCCAGGTTCGCTGGCCGCTGTCGCAGCTGATGACGCTGCTTGATGAAGAAGACTTTAACGAAGCGCGTAACGTTAGCGCGCTGTTCCTGCTGCGCGAATGGCTGCGGGCTCAGGGGCGGCTGTAGCGTCACTCCCGGATAACGAAAAATGCCCCGCGGCGGGCCCCACGGAGCCGTTGCGGTAGGTCGTGGTAAAGGCGCCAGCCGTGGCACGATATCTACAACCGGTTTTCCGTCAGCCAAAAAAAAAGCGCCCGCAGGCGCTTTTTTTGTCAGAACAGTTCGTGGGTTTCCCCACCGCCATCGGTAATGGTGGTGCCGACTTCATGAACCGCCTGCTGGGTAGGTTGAGTGCCCTCAATAAAGTACTCAGCGCGGCTGTTACCGCCGCTGGCCAACTGACCGGTACTGCGGTCAATGTTGACCGTAATAATACCCGGCGGCGGCGTAAGCGGTTCTTCCGGTACGCCTTGCAGCACGTTTTTCATAAAGTCATCCCAGGCCGGCTGAGCGCTTTTGGCGCCGCCTTCATAGCCCGATATCTGATCTTTGATTGCCCCGGAGGCGGTGGTGCGGCCAAGGTCGCGACGGTGGTCGTCGAAGCCAATCCATACCGACGTCACCACGCCAGGGCCGTAGCCCGAGAACCACGCATCTTTTGAACTGTTGGTGGTCCCGGTTTTGCCGCCGATATCGTGACGCTGCAGATCGCGGCCCGCTCGCCAGCCGGTACCCATCCAGCCCGGTTCGCCGAAGATATTAGTATTCAGGGCGCTTTTAATCAGGAACGCCAGCGGGGTGTTGATCACGTGCGGCGCATACTCCGGTGCGCCACTTTGCGCCACCAGCGACTGGTTCGCCTGCGCCAGCTGCGACTGCGGAGGAACGCCGGGGTTTTGCGGGTCCTGAGAGGTCGCTACGTCCTCAACGTCTTTGTTCTCGAGCACATTGGACTTCGGCGTATCGCCATAAATCACCGGAATATTGCACTGCGGGCAGGCAATTTTTGGCCGCTCTTCAAAAATGACGCCGCCCTGATCGTTCTCGATTTTGCTGATGAAATAAGGGCTGACCAGGAAACCGCCGTTAGCCATCACCGAATAGCCGCGAGCAACCTGAAGCGGGGTGAAAGACGCGGAGCCCAGCGCCAGCGATTCTGTCCGCACGATGTTCTGCGCCGGGAAGCCGAAGCGCTGGAGATACTCAGCCGCGTAGTCCACGCCCATGGCGCGCATCGCGCGAACCATGACAACGTTCTTTGATTGACCCAGCCCCTGACGCAGGCGGATAGGGCCCGCATACTGCGGCGGGGAGTTTTTTGGCCGCCAGTCGGAGCCGGAGCCGGCATCCCAGCGGGAAATCGGCACATCGTTGAGCATGCTCGCCAGCGTTAAGCCTTTATCCATTGCCGCTGTGTAGAGGAACGGCTTAATGTTAGAACCGACCTGGCGCAGCGCCTGAGTCGCGCGGTTGAACTTGCTCTGGTTGAAATCGAAGCCGCCGACCAGCGCAATGATCGCCCCGTTTTGCGGGTTGATCGATACCAGCGCCGAGTTGACATCAGGCACCTGCGATAGCCACCAGCGGCTACCCACCTGGCGGATCCACACCTGCTGCCCGGCCTGCACCACATCGTTCACTTTACGCGGCGTGGCGCCCTGTTGGGTATCAGAGATAAACCGACGCGCCCAGCGGACGCCTTCCATATTCAGCGACACCGAGGTGCCGTTGCTCATGAGTGCGACGGCTTCCTGCGGGCTTGCCGAAGTGACTACCGCCGGAGAGAGCGGTCCGGTACTCGGGGTTTTTTTCAGGGTATCGAGGATTTTCTGGTTATCCCACGGCGTTTCGCCCACCTTCCACAGCACCTTTTCCGGGCCGCGATAGCCGTGGCGCATATCATAATCCAGCACGTTATTCCGCACCGCCTGCTGGGCTGCCTGCTGATTTTTACGGGTAATGGTGGTGTAGACGCGATAACCGTCTTCATAAGCCTGCTCGCCGTAGCGGCTGACCATTTCCTGACGCACCATTTCGCTAAGATACGGGGAGGAGAAGGCGATTTCCGGCGTATGGTAGCTGGCGTCAATCGTCTGGCTACGCGCTTGATCGTACTGCGACTGCGTGATGTAGCCTTCGCTCAGCATCCGTGAGAGAACAACGTTGCGGCGGGCGGTTGCGCGATCCATGGAGTAGAGCGGGTTAAACGTCGACGGCGCTTTAGGCAGGCCCGCAATGACCGCCATTTCGCTCAGCGTAAGCTGGTCGACGGATTTCCCAAAATAGACCTGCGCGGCCGCGCCGACGCCGTAGGCGCGGTAGCCAAGATAGATTTTGTTCAGGTACAGCTCAAGGATTTCATCTTTATTGAGCAACTGCTCGATGCGGATCGCGAGGAAGGCTTCTTTCACCTTACGCATCAGCGTCTTCTCAGGGCTCAGGAAGAAGTTGCGCGCCAGCTGCTGAGTAATCGTACTGGCGCCCTGCGAGGCGTGGCCGGAGAACATCGCGACGCTGGCCGCGCGGAAAATCCCGACCGGGTCAACGCCATGGTGCTCATAAAAACGGCTATCTTCGGTGGCGATAAACGCTTTTATCAGCTCAGGCGGCATTTGCTGCAGCGTGACGGGAATACGGCGTTTTTCGCCATATTGCGCAATCAGCTCGCCATCCGCGCTATAGACCTGCATCGGGATCTGCAGGCGCACATCCTTCAGGGTTGCGACGTCGGGGAGCTGCGGCTCTATATATTTATAGAGACCAAAAATCGAGCCTGCTCCCAGCAGTACGCAACAGACTGCAAGGATAAAAAGATACTTTACGAACTTCACCGGAGATTTCTCATTTAGTTTTCATTGGGCAGTTTATAAACAAACGCGCAGTAGTATAAAGGCAAGCCTGGAGCATTGATATAGCGAAGCATATCGGCGGATAAGGAGATCGTAGGCATGGCTTTTAGAAACTGGCGCATAGGAATGCATATTCAGCAGGACCATATTGCTATCGTCGCGTTATTACTCGAGCGTTCACGCTGGGCGCTACGTCGCTGGTGGAGTATTCCGCTGATGCCCGGCACCGTGCGGCAGGGCATCGTGGTGGACGTTGAGTCGCTGGCCCGCCAGCTGCAGCCCTGGCGGCGGGAGCTGCCTTTGCAGCATCAGGCGTGTATTGCCTTCCCGGCGGCGCGAACGCTGCAAAAGCAGCTTCCGCGCCCGCAGATTTCATTACGAGAAAGCGAGCAGGCGACCTGGATCGCCAGCGCGATGGCGCAGCAGCTGGAAATGCCCGCGTCATCGCTCTGCGTCGATTATGTGGACGCCAGAGCGGCCGATGGCTGGCGGGTCACCGCCGCGCAGCGCCTGGATATTAACGTCCTCGGCCAGCTGGCGAGCCGCCTTAAGCTGAAGGTGGTCGGAATTGTGCCGGACGCCAGCGCGCTTGGCGCATTTTTCCCCTGGCTGCCCGTCGAGGTTCAGGGGCTGGCGTGGCGTGACGAAGCGAGCTGGCTTTGGGCGACCGCCGATAGCTGGGGATGCTGTCCATGCAGCGACGTACCCTCTTTTCCCGGCCTGGTTTCCCGGGTGAACGCCGGAGAGTTTCGCCTTTGCACCTCTGCCTCGCTCGACGGGCAGAATTTTGACGCATGGAGCGCCATTCATCGCCTGCAGCCCCCGCTCCCGGCCCGTGGCGATAGCTTTACCGTTGCCCTCGGCCTGGCGCTGGGAGCGGGTCAGTCATGAGCCACATCGTTAACTTCCTTCCCTGGCGCGAAACGCGTCGACGGCAACGTCTGCGGATGGCAGGACTGCTGATTGTGGGTTTGCTGCTTATTCTGCTTGCGGCGATCCTCGCCTCACGGCTCAACAAACGGGCCAGCCACTCGCTTGAAACGGCGAGGATAAGCGCTGACGACCTGCTTTATAGCGCATTACAGCAGCGTGAACGCGCCATGCGCCAGCGCCTGCAGCAGCAGGAACAACGGCGCCTGCGCTATCTGCGGCGCGAGAGAACCGCCGCCTGGCAGCCAACGTTACAGGCGATAGCGTCGCGTATGCCGGAGCACGCCTGGTTAACGCTGCTGGAATATCGACAGAATACCCTGGTACTGAGCGGACTCACGTTGCATCTAAAGGGGCTGGCTGAGCTTGAAAAGGCGCTGGGGAGCGTTGCCGGCTTGCGTCCGCCAAAGGCGGGAGAAACGCACCGCGACAGCGAAGGGCGCTGGTTATTTCACTTTTCCATGGCCGAAGAGGACGACAATGCAGTGGGACGTTGAACGTTGGCTGACGGGGCGCAAATATCTGTTCATGATATCCGTCGCTCTGGTCCTCATCGCCGTAATCGGGTTCTGGCTACTGCTGCCTCTCCAGGCAGAAACGTCGGCGGGGCGCTCGCCGCAGGTACAGGCGCAGTGGCGAAAACTGCTGCCGCTGCGTAGCGCTTTACAGACCGCCGGCATGGAGGAAGACGCGACCCAGGTTTTTACGCCTATTGATCTTCCGATTGCCGGGGCGACGCTTATCGCCTGGCGGCCAGGGGGCTCCGCAGGCGAGATGCAGCTGGCGGTTGACTGGCAAGCGGTGCCCGCGCTCTTTTCCTAGCTGGCTCGCTGCGGGATGCGCGCTACGGCTTTCTCCCTGCAGCCGGAAAAGCAGGCGTTACGGTTGACCCTGCATCTGGAGGCGGAAGATGCGCCTTAAATGGTGGTGCTGGCTGCTGTTCCCGCTCCCGCTGCTGGCTGAAGAGCGCGATCCGTTTCAGCCCCCGGTGGACCGCTGCCGGACGGCGCAGCTTAGCCAGTGGCGCTACGGCGGGGCTATCGGCGATTCGCTGGCGCTTATGGGTATCGTGCAGGATAGCGCCGGGAAATGGCGTCGCGTGAGGGCGGAGGCGATTTTGCCCACGGGCTGGCGGGTGACGCGCCTGACGCCAGAGAAAATGACAATATCAACCGGTCCTGGGTGTGAACCCGCACAGTGGGTCTGGCTGCGAAAGGGAATAAAGAATAATGCGATGGACAAGCCTGCTGTTTCTGCTCCTGCCGCTGATGGTCGTCGCGGCCAAAAAGGATCTTCCCGTGTCGCTGGTCGTCGATGATGCGCCGGTGTCTCAGGTACTGCAAACGCTGGCGGAGCTGAAGCAAAAAAATCTCGTGGTGGCTCCTGACGTCAGCGGTACGGTATCTCTTCATCTGAAGGAGGTGCCCTGGTTACAGGCGCTGCGCTCGGTTATCGACAGCGCCGGTCTGGCCCTGACTCAGCAAGGTTCGGTCCTGTACGTGCACACTCAGGCGTGGCAAAAGGCGCAGCGGCTGCAGCTGGAAGCGGAAAAAGCAAAGCGCCTGCAGAATCTTCCTTTGCAGGGGCATAGCGTGACCTTGCATTATGCGGATGCAGAAGATTTAGCGAAGGCGGGTGAAAAACTGCTCAGCGCTCGCGGGCATATGATGGTCGATAAGCGAACCAACCGCCTGTTGATTCGTGATGATGCCCGGCACCTCCCGGCGTTAAAAGCGTGGGCCCGGGAAATGGATGTGCCCGTCGGCCAGGTTGAGCTGGCGGCGCACATCGTTTCAATGAGCGAAACCAGCCTGCGCGAACTGGGCGTTAAGTGGAGCCTGGCCGACGCCAGCAGCCCGCCGGGCTCAGGTAAATTAACCACCTTGAGCAGCAACCTGGCGGTAGGGGATGCCAGCACGAGGGCCGGGTTTAACATCGGCCGCATCAGCGGGCGGCTTCTGGAGCTGGAACTTTCCGCGCTTGAGCAGAAGCAGCAGGTGGACATTATCGCCAGCCCTCGGCTGTTGGCTTCCCATATGCAGCCCGCCAGCATTAAGCAGGGCAGCGAGATACCTTATCAGGTCTCCAGCGGCGAAAGCGGGGCGACCTCCGTTGAGTTTAAAGAGGCGGTGCTGGGGATGGAGGTGACGCCGACGGTGCTGCATCACGATCGCGTGCGTTTAAAACTCAGGATTAGCGAAAATACGCCGGGCCAGGTGCTCAAACAGGAAAATGGTGAAGCGCTGGCTATCGATAAACAAGAAATAGAAACGCAGGTTGAAATGAAAAGCGGCGAGACCCTGGCGTTAGGCGGCATCTTTGCGCAGAAAAATAAAACGTCTCGCGATGGTATTCCTCTCCTTAGCGACATCCCCTGGCTTGGTCAGTTATTTCGCCGTGACGGTAAGGATAACGAACGACGTGAACTGGTTGTCTTCATCACTCCACGTATTCTGGCAGTGCATTAAGCGGGTTTTTCATGCTAAACACGTTTCAGGTGTTTGACGTGAGGACGGATTTAGCATACAAGGGGTACCGATTTGAGAGTCGGGTACGACATCAATCCTCCCTTTCTTGTCCGGTGATTTATTCTGTTGCCAAACCAGCCGGAGTATTGAGATAATTTTTAGTCTGACTCTCGCTCTAATTGCATATGAGGTTTCAGTTCATGTCCTGCTGCGCTGGGTGTCTGCGAAGCGGGTTTACCATTAACGAATAGTCTTAGTAGTACCGAAAAAATGGCAGAGAAACGCAATATCTTTCTGGTTGGGCCTATGGGTGCCGGCAAAAGCACTATTGGGCGCCAGTTAGCCCAACAGCTCAACATGGAATTTTACGATTCCGATCAAGAAATTGAGAAACGCACTGGCGCAGATGTGGGTTGGGTCTTTGATGTAGAAGGCGAAGACGGCTTCCGCGACCGTGAAGAAAAAATCATCAATGAGTTGACGGAAAAACAGGGAATCGTGCTGGCAACTGGCGGTGGCTCTGTAAAATCCCGTGAAACGCGTAACCGTCTCTCCGCCCGCGGCGTGGTGGTCTACCTGGAAACAACTATCGAAAAGCAGCTTGCCCGTACGCAGCGCGATAAAAAGCGTCCTTTGCTGCAGGTTGATGCTCCGCCTCGCGAAGTACTGGAAGCGCTGGCGGATGAACGCAATCCGCTGTACGAAGAGATTGCAGATGTCACTATCCGCACTGACGATCAAAGCGCGAAAGTGGTAGCAAACCAGATTATTCATATGCTGGAAAGCAACTGATTCTGGCTTAATAAAGTGCGTCAGAGTAAAAGCAACTGAGGTGGACGTCGCGTTATGGAGAGGCTTACTGTAACCCTCGGGGAACGTAGTTACCCGATTACCATCGCGGCTGGTTTGTTTAACGATCCAGCTTCCTTCCTGCCACTGAAATCAGGCGACCAGGTCATGCTGGTCACCAATGAAACGCTGGCGCCGCTTTATCTGGATACCGTACGCTCCGTACTTGAGCAAGCGGGCGTAAAAGTCGATAGCGTGATTCTTCCCGACGGCGAGCAGTTTAAAAGCCTGGCGGTGATGGATACCGTTTTTACCGCGCTATTGCAAAAACCACACGGCCGCGACACGACGTTAGTGGCGCTCGGCGGTGGGGTGATTGGTGATTTAACGGGATTTGCAGCGGCCAGCTACCAGCGTGGCGTGCGCTTTATTCAGGTTCCTACCACTCTGCTGTCGCAGGTGGATTCTTCGGTCGGCGGCAAAACGGCCGTCAACCATCCTCTCGGCAAAAACATGATTGGCGCCTTCTGGCAGCCGGTTTCTGTTGTTGTCGATCTTAACTGTCTCAAAACGCTGCCGAAGCGTGAGCTCTCTTCCGGCCTGGCTGAAGTGATCAAGTACGGCGTTATTCTTGACGGCGAATTTTTCGACTGGCTGGAAAATAATATTGATGCATTGCTGGCGCTGGATGAAAAAGCGATGGCGTACTGTATCCGTCGCTGCTGTGAGCTGAAAGCTGAAGTTGTCGCCGCCGACGAGCGCGAAACCGGGTTACGTGCTTTACTCAATCTTGGCCATACTTTTGGTCATGCTATCGAAGCTGAGATGGGCTACGGTAATTGGTTACATGGTGAAGCGGTCGCTGCCGGTATGGTGATGGCGGCGCGTGCATCCGAACGTCTGGGGCGGTTTAATCCGCAGGATACGCAGCGCATTATTCATCTGCTGCAGCGTGCTGGCTTGCCGGTAAGTGGCCCGCAGGAGATGGCAGCAGAGGCGTATTTGCCCCATATGATGCGTGATAAAAAGGTGCTGGCGGGCGAGATGCGGCTGGTGCTACCCCTCGCGATAGGGAAGAGCGAGATACGCGGCGGAGTCCCGCATGATGTTGTTCTTGGCGCGATTGCTGATACTCAGCAGGCGCAACAATAAGAAGGTCTGGCCGCGTTCGCGCGGCGTTATCATTTCGGGTGACGTGCAATAGTCGTGAGCATAAGCCTTTTAGTGGGGTGTTAAATGGATGAATTAAAACCAGAAGACGATATGAAAGCCGATCGCAGCGATCGTCGTACTGGTCGTTCTCGTCAGTCTTCAGAGCGTGATGCCGATCCGCAAATCAATTTTGATGATGTCGAACTTGATGATGCTGACGATGGTCGCCCGACGCGCGGCAGCAAAGCACGCCGTGAGCGCGATGAAGAACAGTATGAAGAGTACGAAGAAGAAGTAGAGTCTGACGAAGACGATGACGAAGAGCGTCAGGTTGAGCGTCGTCCTCGTAAGCGTAAGAAGGCGCCTGCGAAACCGGCTTCCCGTCAGTACATCATGATGGGCGTGGGGATCCTCGTTCTGCTGCTGCTGATCGTTGGCGTGGGTTCCGCGCTGAAATCACCATCCTCATCCAGCGAGCAAACGGCTTCCGGCGAGAAGAGCATCAACCTGTCCGGCGAGCAGGACAATAATAATACCCAGCCTGCTGCTCAGGATTCATCAGCGGCAAACAACGCGCAGCCGCAGGATGTTTCTCTGCCGCCTATCGCGTCTAACCCGACTCAAGGTCAGGCGACGGCTGAACCCCAAGGCCAGCAGCGCGTTGAGGTTCAGGGCGATCTGAACAATGCGCTGACCCAGCAGCAGGGTCAGATTGATAGCGCGGTCGCGAATTCTACTCTGCCAACTGAACCAGCCACCGTTGCGCCAGTGCGCAATGGCACCGCGGCCCCGCGCCAGGCGACGACAGAGCGTCAGACGGCGGCGACACCGCGCCCGGCGGAGCGTAAGCATACGGTTATCGAACCGAAACCGCAGGCCACGGCGAAAGCGCCGACCCAGCCGAAGCCGGCAGCGGTCCAGCCTAAGCGTGTCGAAAACGTCGCGACCACGGCGCCGGCAGCCGCGCAGCCGACTAAGCCTGCCGCAACTGCCCAGGCCAAACCAGCCGCGACTACCGCGCCTGCTGCGACCGCGACCACCGCGCCAGCAGTAACTGCCGCTGCCGCTCCGGCTGCTACGGCCGCTGCGGGTAAAAGTGCGGGTGACGTCAGTTCGATGAAATCTGCGCCGTCTGGTCATTACACGCTGCAGCTCAGCAGCTCTTCTAACTACAACAACCTCAACAGTTGGGCGAAGAAAGAGAAGCTGGAAAAATATGTTGTCTATGAGACTACGCGTAACGGTCAGCCCTGGTATGTCCTGGTGAGCGGCATCTACGCTTCGAAAGATGAAGCGAAACGTGCTGTTGCTACGCTGCCAGCAGATGTACAGGCAAAAAATCCGTGGGCAAAACCGCTGCATCAGGTTCAGTCTGACCTGAAATAATGCCGCAGTGTAGTCTGAAGCGCAGGATGCTGTCGGAGCTTTCTCCACAGCCGGAGAATGTGTAATTAGTTAGGCAGCATGAAAAAGAATCGCGCTTTTCTGAAATGGGCAGGGGGTAAATACCCCCTGCTTGACGATATTAAGAAGCATTTGCCGCAGGGCGACTGCTTGATTGAGCCTTTTGTGGGCGCCGGGTCGGTATTTCTGAATACCGACTTTTCTCGTTATATCCTCGCTGATATCAATAGTGATTTGATTAGTCTGTATAACATCGTCAAGCTGCGTACCGATGACTATGTTACGGCGGCGCGTGAGATGTTTACGCCAGAGAACAACGTCGCAGAGCAGTATTATCGGTTCCGTGATGAGTTCAACCAGAGTCAGGAGCCGCTGCGTCGCGCGGTGCTGTTCCTGTATCTGAATCGTCATGGCTACAATGGCCTGTGTCGCTACAATCTGCGCGGTGAGTTTAACGTGCCGTTTGGTCGCTATAAGAAGCCCTATTTTCCCGAAGCTGAGCTGTATCATTTCGCGGAGAAGGCGCAGCATGCAGAGTTTCATTGTGAATCTTATGAAGAGTGCATGAAGCGGGCAGATAATCGCTCCGTTGTTTACTGCGATCCGCCCTATGCGCCGCTGTCATCAACGGCGAATTTTACGGCTTATCATACGAATAGCTTTAGCCAGGAGCAGCAGGAGCTGCTGGCCAAAAAGGCGGAATCGCTGATGAAAAAGCGCATTCCAGTGCTGATTTCAAACCATCGCACGCCGCTCACTGAGGAGTGGTACAAAAACGCCGCTGAGACGCATATTGTGAAGGTTCGACGCAGCATCAGCAGCAACGGTGGTACACGTAAGAAGGTGGACGAGCTTCTGGCTCTGTACCGTCCGCCCAAGACCAAATAAATTTCAAGGAGATGCGGATGAAGCAGTATTTGATTGCCCCTTCGATTCTGTCGGCTGATTTTGCCCGTCTGGGCGAGGATACCGCCAATGCGTTGGCTGCGGGTGCGGATGTTGTGCACTTTGACGTGATGGACAACCACTACGTGCCGAATCTGACCATTGGTCCGATGGTGCTTAAATCACTGCGAAATTACGGTATCACCGCGCCGATTGATGTGCATTTGATGGTCAAGCCCGTTGACCGCATCGTTCCTGATTTTGCCGCCGCGGGCGCCAGCATCATTACTTTCCATCCGGAAGCTTCTGAACACGTTGACCGCACGCTGCAGCTTATCAAAGAGCACGGCTGTAAAGCCGGTCTGGTGTTTAACCCGGCCACTTCCCTGAGCTACCTCGACTACGTGATGGATAAGCTGGATGTCATCCTGCTGATGTCCGTCAACCCAGGCTTTGGCGGTCAGTCTTTTATTCCGCACACCCTGGAAAAACTGCGTGAAGTTCGTCGTCGCATTGATGAATCTGGCTACGACATCCGTCTGGAAGTCGACGGCGGCGTAAAAGTCAGCAATATCGCTGAGATTGCCGCAGCCGGTGCGGATATGTTTGTTGCCGGATCGGCCATTTTCGATCAGCCTGACTACAAAAAAGTGGTCGATCAAATGCGTAGCGAATTAGCAAAGGTTAGCCATGGATAAGTTACAAAATATTCGCGGCGTGGCGTTCGATCTCGACGGGACGCTGGTAGACAGCGCGCCGGGATTGACCGCTGCCGTTGATAACGCCCTGTATGCGCTGGAACTGCCGATGGCGGGCGAAGAGCGCGTCGTGACCTGGATTGGCAACGGCGCTGACGTTCTGATCCAGCGGGCTCTGACCTGGGCCCGTCAGGAGCGCGCGGCGCTGAGAGCGGCGCAGGGTAAACCTTCCGTCGATCATGACGATATCCCGCAGGCTGAACAGCAGGCCATTTTGCGCAAGCTGTTCGATCGCTACTATGGCGAAGTGGCGGAAGAGGGGAGCTTTTTGTTTCCCGCCGTTGCCGATACGCTGGGCGCGCTGCACGCAAAGGGTCTGCCGCTGGCGCTGGTAACCAATAAACCGACGCCGTTTGTCGCGCCGATTCTGGCGTCGCTGGATATCGCGAAATATTTTACCGTTGTTATCGGCGGCGATGATGTAAAAAACAAAAAACCGCACCCGGAACCGCTGCTTCTGGTCGCGGAGAAACTGGGGCTGGCACCCGCGGATCTGCTGTTCGTTGGCGACTCGCGCAACGATATTCAGGCCGCGAAGGCCGCGGGCTGCAGCTCGATCGGCCTGACCTACGGCTACAACTACGGCGAGCCGATTTCGCTGAGCGAGCCGGATTATATCTTTGACCAATTTAATGAACTCTTGCCCGCTTTCGGGCTACCGTACAGTGAAACTCAGGAATAAAAAATGACTAAGCCCATCGTTTTTAGTGGCGCACAGCCCTCCGGTGAATTGACCATTGGCAACTATATGGGTGCGCTGCGTCAGTGGGTAAACATGCAGGACGATTACCACTGCATTTACTGCATCGTTGACCAGCACGCGATTACCGTTCGTCAGGACCCGCAGCAGCTGCGTAAGGCCACGCTGGACACGCTGGCACTGTATCTGGCGTGCGGTATCGACCCGCAAAAAAGCACCATCTTCGTTCAGTCCCACGTGCCGGAGCACGCGCAGCTCGGCTGGGCGCTGAACTGCTACACCTATTTCGGCGAACTGAGCCGTATGACCCAGTTTAAAGACAAGTCATCGCGCTATGCGGAAAACATTAACGCCGGTCTGTTTGACTATCCGGTACTGATGGCTGCCGACATTCTGCTGTATCAGACTAACCAGGTCCCGGTTGGCGAAGACCAGAAACAGCACCTGGAGCTGAGCCGCGATGTCGCCCAGCGTTTCAACGCTATCTACGGCGACGTGTTTAAAGTGCCGGAACCGTTTATTCCAAAATCCGGCGCGCGCGTGATGTCGCTGCTGGAGCCGACTAAAAAGATGTCCAAGTCAGATGATAACCGCAACAACGTTATCGGCCTGCTGGAAGACCCGAAATCGGTGGTGAAGAAGATCAAACGCGCGGTCACCGACTCCGACGAGCCGCCGGTTGTTCGCTACGACATCCAGAACAAAGCGGGCGTCTCCAACCTGCTGGATATCCTCTCTGCCGTTACCGGCCAGAGCATTCCAGAGCTGGAGCAGCATTTTGAAGGCAAAATGTACGGTCACCTGAAGGGCGAAGTGGCTGAAGCCGTTTCCGGCATGCTGACCGAACTGCAGGAGCGCTATCACCGATTCCGCGGTGATGAAGCATTCCTCAATCAGGTCATGAAAGAGGGTGCGGAGAAAGCCAGCGCTCGCGCTTCCGTTACCCTGAAAGCGGTTTACGAAGCGATTGGTTTCGTCGCTAAGCCCTGAGCAATTTGCTGGTCTCAGCGCAATAAAAAGCCGGGTGCAATGCATCCGGCTTTTTAATTTGTGAGCGGTTTTGAGCTACATCAGCCTCATTAATGGTTGGAGAACCAGTTTAGCTTATCGCGCAGGCCGACCACGCGGCCGACAATAATTAGCGCCGGGCTGGCCATTTGCTGGGCCAGAATATCCAATTGCTCTAACGTGCCGGTGACAACCTTCTGCGTTATCGCCGTTCCGTTTTCAACGATGGCTGCGGGCATATCCGCCGCCATGCCGTGGGCAATCAGTTTTTCCCGGATCGCCGGGGCCTGGTTCAGGCCCATATAAAACACCAGGGTTTGCTTTTCAACCGCCAGGTTTTCCCAGTCCAGCTCGCCGCCGGTCTTGAGGTGGCCGGTAACCAGGCGCACGCCCTGGGCAAAATCCCGGTGGGTCAGGGGAATGCCCGAGTAGGCGGAACAGCCTGAGGCCGCGGTAATTCCCGGTACAACGGAGAACGGAATACCGGCATGGCACAAGGTTTCCAGCTCTTCGCCGCCGCGGCCAAAGATAAACGGATCGCCGCCTTTCAGTCGTACAACGCGTTTCCCCCCCTGGGCTTCGCGCAGCAGAATCTGGTTAATCTCTTCCTGCGGTACGCAGTGGTAGCCCGAGCGTTTACCCACGAAGACCCGGTCGGCATCGCGGCGCACCAGATTCATGATATCGTCGGAGACCAGGCGGTCATAAACCACGACATCGGCCTGCTGTATTTGCTGCAGGCCTTTGAGGGTCAGCAGTCCGGCGTCGCCGGGGCCGGCGCCCACCAGTACCACTTCACCGCGATGATCCAGCGGCTCGGTCAGCAGCTGCTCCGTGGCGTCAGCGACGGCCTGGCGGTCCTCGTTGGCCAGCGACTGCGCCAGCCTGTCGTTAACAAACAGTTTCTCCCAAAAGCGTCGGCGCTCGCCGACGGTGGCAAACTGTTTCTTTACTCTTGAGCGCAGCTGACCTGCGTAGTGGGCCAGCTGGCCTAAATGCAGCGGTAAAACTGATTCCAGCTTTTCGCGCAGCAGGCGCGCCAGAACCGGCGAGGTGCCGCCGGATGAGACGGCCACCATCAGCGGCGAGCGGTCGATAATCGACGGCATAATAAAGCTGGCCTGCTGAGGGGCGTCGACCACGTTACAAAATATTCGCCTTTCTTCCGCTGACGCGCTGACTCGTTGATTAACCGCTTCGTTGTCGGTTGCGGCAATGGCCAGCCAGCAGTTATCCAGCAGAGCAGGATTAAACTCGCCCTGAACCAGGGTCAGCATGTTTGCATCGGCCCATACCTGGAATTGCGGCACAAAATCCAGGGCATTGACCGTTAATCTGGCGCCAGCGTCCAGTAACAGGCGAGCTTTACGTTCAGCCACATCGCCGCCGCCGACTAACAGGCAGTCGCGATCGCGTAATTGGCAAAATATAGGCAAATGGTCCACGACATTCCCTCTTAATTATTGGCAGCAGCCTTAGAATCTGGCTATCAGGCTATCTTATTTATCAGGTTGAACCTGGGCAATGTTCAACCTGCCTGCACCGATTACGTCTACTGAGCCAGACTCTTAGTCTCGTTAGTTTTTTCCGGGGCGGGGCGCTCCGATTGCGGCGTAGCATACCAATAACCCAATCCCATAAATACGACACCGGACAAAGTATTGCCGAGTGTTACCCATAACAGATTGTGACCGATTCCCGCAAGCGTGTAGGCATCGCTATGATGGCCAAACCAGGAGAGGGCGAACAGCGTCATATTCGCGACGGAGTGCTCATAGCCGGACGCGATAAACGCCAGCAGACACCACCAGATAGCAATAAATTTTGCCGCGCCTTCGGTACGGATTGCCATCCAGATCGCCAGACACACCAGCCAGTTACACAGTGCGCCTTTGAAAAAGAGCGCCATCGCGGATTGGCTGGTTTTTGCCAGCGCGACGGTGTGGACGAGGCTGGTATCGACCGGCAGCAGGCTGCCGCCGCCCCAGCTATACAGCAGCGCCACGAAAACGGAACCCGCAAGGTTACCCATCCAGGTTTGCGGCAGAATCGCCCACATCTGCCCCTGGCTGATGGTCCCCGCCTTCACGCCCAGGGTCAGGAACATGGTGTGGCCAGTGAACAATTCAGAGCCGGCGATAATCACCAGCGTTAACGCAATGCCAAAGGTGGCGCCCATCACCAGCGGGCGAACGGCAGGGTCGAGCAGGTTGCCGAGGGTGAATATAAGAATGATGCCGAGGCCGACGTAGGCGCCCGCCATCATGGCGCTGACCCAGAAGCTGAGTGGATGATTGGCCGAGAGGCGCGCAATGCGCCCGGCGTTGGCCGCGCACTTGTTTATTGTGTCCGTAAACATAGGAGTTCCTTTAGCACCTCATCCCTTGCGCTGGCTCTTGGTTAGCTGCCTTCGCGATGCAGTACAAATGACGTTGTGCCATCAATTGAAGAAAAAAATGCAAAAAAAGGGAGGCGTTGCGCCTCCCATAAAGTGATTAACCGCGTAGCTGCACGACGCCGTCTTTCACTCGGGCTTCATAGTGCGCCACCGAATGGCTTTCATCTTCCATACACAGGCCGTCGCGCAGGCGGAAGCGCTGCTTTTTCAGCGGACTGGCCACCCACAGTTCGCCCTGATGCTCGGCGATCAGGCCGCGAGACAGGACGCTGGATTCAAAGAACGGGTCGATATTGCTAATCGCAAACACCTGGTCGCCGTGATAGGGGCGGAAAATCGCCACCTGTTTGTCGCCTAACAGCGCGCAGACGCCGGTTTCCGGCAAGATGTCATCGAGTTTGCAGATGTTTTTCCACTGGCTCATGCGTTTTCCTCCACCAGAGTTACCGGGATACGTTCGTAGGGCGCGGCCGGGCGATGCTGTTCACGCTCAGGGACCACCTGGACGTTCGGATCGCGCTTATCGCTGTTGATGAAGTGTTTAAAGCGCACCTGGGCCGCTGGGGTGTTAACGGTTTCCGTCCACTCGCAGACTACCGCTTCACGCAGGCGGGCCATCTCTTCTTCCAGATGTTCGTTCAGGCCCAGCTTGTCGTCGATGATGACCGACTTCAGATAATCGATGCCGCCTTCCAGGTTATCCAGCCACGGCGCGGTACGGGTCAGTTTGTCGGCGGTACGGATATAGAACATCATGAAGCGGTCGAGGTATTTCATCAGCGTTTCGCGGTCAAGATCCGCTGCCAGCAGATCCGCGTGGCGCGGCTTCATGCCGCCGTTGCCGCAGACGTAAAGGTTCCAGCCTTTCTCAGTGGCGATGATGCCGACGTCTTTACCCTGGGCTTCCGCACATTCGCGGGTACAGCCGGAGACGCCAAACTTCATTTTATGCGGCGTACGAATGCCTTTGTAGCGGTTTTCCAGCTCGACGCCGAAACCCACGCTGTCGCCTACGCCGTAGCGGCACCAGGTGCTGCCTACGCAGGTTTTCGCCATCCGCAGCGCCTTGGTATACGCGTGACCGGTTTCGAAGCCCGCGTCGATCAACTGACGCCAGATTTCCGGCAGATCGTCTTTTTGCGCGCCGAACAGGCCGATACGCTGAGAGCCGGTGATCTTGGTGTACAGATTAAATTCGCGGGCGATACGGCCGACGGCCACCAGGCCTTCCGGCGTGATTTCGCCGCCCGCAGAGCGCGGGATAACGGAGTAGGTGCCGTCTTTCTGGATGTTGGCCAGGAAGTTGTCGTTGGTATCCTGCAGCGGGGTATGCTGCGGCTTGAGGATATATTCGTTCCAGCAGGAAGCCAGCAGCGAGCCCACGGTCGGTTTACACACTTCGCAGCCGTAGCCTTTACCGTGTTTCGCCAGCAGCTCTTCAAAGGTTTTGATGCCTTCCACCCGGATGAGGTGGAACAGTTCCTGACGGGAGTACGCAAAGTGCTCGCACAGGTTATTGTTGACTTCGATGCCCTGTTTCGCCAGTTCGGCGTTGAGCACCTGAGTCACCAGCGGGATACAGCCACCGCAGCCGGTACCGGCTTTGGTTTCCGCCTTCAGCGCCGCCACCGTGTGGCAGCCTTTATTAATAGCGGCAATCAATGCGCCCTTGGTGACGTCAAAGCAGGAGCAAATTTGTGCGCTGTCCGGCAGTTTATCGACGCCGATGGACGGCTTACCGCTGCCCGCGTGCGCTGGGAGGATCAGCGAGTCCGGGTTTTCCGGCAGTTCGATAGCGTTCAGCACCAGCTGCAGCAGGTTGCCGTAATCGCTGGTATCGCCCACCAGCACCGCGCCGAGCAGGGTCTTGTTGTCAGGGCTGACGATAAGGCGTTTGTAGACCTCTTTGCTTTCGTCGAGGTAAACGTAGCTGCGCGCGCCCGGCGTACGACCGTGAGCGTCGCCAATGCCGCCGACGTCAACGCCCAGCAGCTTCAGCTTGGCGCTAAGATCCGCGCCCTCAAAGGCGTTTTCGGTCTGGAGGATATGGTCAACGGTAACCTGAGCCATTTTGTAGCCCGGGGCGACCAGGCCGTAAACGCGGTTGTTCCAGCTGGCGCATTCACCGATGGCGTAGATATCCGGGTCAGAGGTCTGGCAGGCGTCGTTAATCACGATGCCGCCGCGCGGAGCGACTTCCAGACCGCACTGGGTGGCCAGCTTATCGCGCGGGCGGATACCGGTAGAGAAGACGATAAAGTCGACTTCCAGCTCGCTGCCGTCGGCAAAACGCATGGTTTTACGCGCTTCGGTACCTTCCTGAACGATCTCTTTGGTGTTTTTGCTGGTGTGCACCCGCACGCCCATGCTTTCAATCTTACGGCGCAGCTGTTCGCCACCCATCTGATCCAGCTGTTCCGCCATCAGCATGGGGGCGAATTCAATCACGTGGGTCTCAACGCCGAGGTTTTTTAGCGCGCCCGCGGCTTCGAGGCCTAACAGACCGCCGCCGACGACGGCGCCGCGCTTGCTGCGGCGGGCGCAGGCTTCAATCGCGTTCAGGTCTTCAATGGTGCGATAAACAAAGCAGTCCTGAGTTTCAGAACCTTTTATCGGCGGGATCCACGGATAGGAGCCGGTTGCCATAATCAGCTTGTCATAGAAAACGGTACGGCCCGCGCTGGAGTGAATAACCTTCTCCTGGCGGTTGATGGTGATGGCGCGTTCGCCGACCAGCACCTTAACGCCGTGCTTCTCGTAGAAACCTTCCCGTACCAAAGAGAGTTCTTCGGCGGTATGGTGAGAGAAGTAGGAGGAGAGGTGCACGCGGTCGTAGGCGATACGGGGTTCTTCACAGAAGACGGTAATATCGAACAGGCTGGCGTCGGATTTATCAAGAAGGTCCTCAATAAAGCGGTGGCCGACCATACCATTACCAATGATAGCGAGTCTGACTTTGCTCATTTTTGCCTCGATTTCTTTTATATTACCGCCTACCTTAACGATTCAGCCGCGACACTTATTGATGCAAATCAATTACACCTTTACCTACTACTTAAGTGGTATGTTTATGATTTGTCAGTATTTTTATAAGTAACGGAAAACGCTGGCTTTTCCTTTTTGCTTTTTTTATGTACAAAATTAGCAACGGATACCCACGGCGGGTTGAGTAAAACTTCAGCAACAATTACGGGAGTCATCGATATGACAGCAGCGCCGCTTTGGTTAATTGAGAACGTTCGTCTGCCCGATCGCGAAGGGTTATGGCAGATAGCGATAGACAAGGGGCGCTTCGGGGATATCACCCCTATGGGGGAGGCGCGCAAAGAGAATTTTGAAGTGCTGAACGCCCGCGGCGGACTGGCCATCCCCCCTTTTATTGAGCCGCATATCCACCTTGATACGACCCAAACCGCCGGAGAGCCGAACTGGAACCAGTCCGGGACGCTGTTTGAAGGGATTGAGCGTTGGGCGGAGCGTAAGGCTTTATTGAGCCATGAGGACGTTAAAGCCCGCGCGTGGAAGACGCTGAAGTGGCAGATCGCCAACGGTATCCAGTTTGTTCGTACCCACGTTGATGTTTCCGATCCGATGCTGACCGCGCTCAAAGCCATGCTCGAGGTAAAGCAGGAGGTCGCGCCGTGGGTAGAGCTGCAGATTGTCGCCTTCCCCCTGGAGGGCATTTTATCCTACCCCAATGGTGAGGGCCTGCTGGAAGAGGCGCTGCGTCTGGGTGCCGACGTGGTGGGCGCGATTCCGCATTTTGAATTTACGCGCGAATATGGCGTGGAATCCCTGCACATCGCTTTCCGTCTGGCGAAAAAGTATCAGCGGCCTCTGGATATCCACTGCGATGAAATTGATGATGAACAGTCGCGGTTCGTTGAAACCGTGGCGGCCCTGGCGTTAAAAGAGGGGATAGGGCCGCAAGTGACCGCCAGCCATACCACCGCGATGCACTCCTACAATGGCGCCTATACGTCACGTCTTTTTCGTTTGCTGAAGCTCTCTGGCATTAACTTCGTCGCTAACCCGCTGGTCAATATTCACCTCCAGGGACGCTTTGACGACTATCCGAAGCGTCGCGGTATCACGCGCGTGAAGGAGCTGATGGCGGCGGGCATTAACGTCTGCTTTGGCCATGACGATGTATTTGACCCCTGGTATCCGCTGGGGACCGGCAATATGCTGCAGGTGCTGCACATGGGTCTGCACGTTTGCCAGATGATGGGCTATCAGCAGATTAACGAGGGACTGAAGCTGGTCACGGAAAATAGCGCGCGCACGTTTGGCCTGAGCGATTACGGTATTGCGACGGGGAACACGGCGAATCTGGTGATTCTGCCCGCAGAAAACGGGTTTGAGGCCGTGCGTTGTCAGGTTCCGGTGCGTTGGTCAATCCGCCAGGGGAGAGTCATCGCCACCACGCAGCTGGCGCAAACCTGGGTTCAGATGGATCGGGGCGGGGAGGAGCTGTTCTTTACCCGAAATAGCCCCTTTGCCGGAACAAAGGGGCCTGAGGCTTAGTGCGATTCCGCTGCCGCGTTGTTCTGACGGTGGCGGGAGACGAAGCCGAGGATCAGACACATCACAAACACCACGGCATAGAGGCCGTTAGCGGTATGCAGCGCTGCCAGCGGACCGCTGGCGGCAACGATAGGGCCGGTCACGACGAAAGTCAGCATAGTACCCACGGTGCCGCAGGTCAGAATGAAGTTCACCAGCTTCGGCGACGACACTCGGGTTTGCTGTGAACCCAGGGTGATGATCGACGTATAGATGGCGCTGGAGAAGAAGCCGAGGGTCAGAATAAACCACGGCATATGCTCCGGCGAACCGTTGATAAACAGATACATCAGTACCGTCGCTACGCCCGCCAGCACGGTCAGAATACGCTGCAGGTCGAAGAAGCGCAGGATGAAGCTGAAAGACCACATGCCGATCATGTACGACATCCAGAAATCGCTCACCAGTTTACCCGCGTCGCCAAGACTCATGCCCAGGCCTTTGGCGTATTCCGGCACCCAGGAGATGAAGCCCAGCTGACCGAGGATGTAGCATAGCGCAGCGATGGAGAGGAACAGCACGCCGATACCCCATTTCTCTTTCACTACCGGCTGGCTATCCTGCAGGGCTTTTTTGCCCAATACCGGGAATTCGCAGCCGAAGGTCAGAATGAAAATAGCGACGTAGACCAGGCCGATGCAGGCATAAACCCAGTACCATTCGATGCTGCGCGCCAGCAGATAAGCGGCCAGCATCGGGAAGATCATCCCCGCCATGCTGAAGAAGGAGTCGGTGAACAGCAGACGCGCTCCGCGCTGACGGCCTTCATACATATGGGTGATCAGGAAGGTACCAATCGACATGGTAATCCCGCTGACCAGGCCAAGCACGAACATCGAAGCGGAAAACAGCGCCAGGCTGTGGCTGAACATTAAACCCGCTACGGCCAGAACCATCAGGATAAAGCCAAAACGCAGCTGGGTTTTCAGCGGAACAATTTCCATCAGCCAGGCGTTCAGGAAGATAGAGATCAGGATACCGGCATTAAGGAAAGTAAAGGTGTTGCTCATACTGGAAACGGGCAGATGAAAATAATCTGCGATATTTCCCATCACCATCCCGGTGACAATCACCAACGCGCCGGTCAGGGCGTAGGAGAAGAAGCTGATCCATGTGAGCTTGATACGATTGCTGTTAGTCATGACTGGCCTGTGAATAGAAATGTAAAGCGCGTTGACTCTGCGCCGGGCGGACAGATTTTATGCGTTAGCGTGATTCAAGCAAACGTTTATTCTGAAATTTATATCTTTTTGCAATTCTTAGTGTGACTCATATCACATTTATCTATTTGGCCGATCGCCAGGCCCACCGTTACAACTGTTTCAGCTAAGTAAAATTAGGTAAAAGGCTGGCCCAGGATGCAAAGGCTCTTTAGAATCAAAGCACTCGGTTTTTATTCTGCTCCGTTAAGGAATTTCCATGCTCAAATCAACTCTCGCGGCGGTGGCTGCCGTTTTCGCCATTTCAGCATTCTCCCCGGCCATGGCGGCAAAAGGGGATCCCCATGTGTTGCTGACCACGTCTGCGGGCAATATTGAGCTTGAGCTGAATAGCCAGAAAGCACCGATCTCGGTGGATAACTTCCTCAAGTACGTGAACAGCGGCTTTTATAACAACACCACTTTTCACCGGGTGATCCCGGGCTTTATGGTGCAGGGCGGCGGCTTTAACGAGCAGATGCAGCAGAAACAGCCTAATCCACCGATTAAAAACGAAGCCGACAACGGCCTGCGCAATACGCGTGGCACCATCGCCATGGCGCGTACCGCCGATCAGGACAGCGCCACCAGCCAGTTCTTTATCAATATTGCGGATAACGCCTTCCTCGATCATGGCCAGCGTGATTTTGGCTATGCGGTGTTTGGTAAAGTCGTTAAAGGTATGGACGTGGCGGATAAGATTTCTCAGGTGCCGACCCATAACGTTGGGCCGTATCAGAATGTACCGTCCAAACCTATCGTGATCCTTTCCGCAAAAGTTCTGCCGTAATTTTATTTTGCGCGGGTAACCCGTACCCGCGCAGCCCCCGCTTCCCTGCGAAATCGTTTTTTGCCGCTTATACTTGTGGCAACTGCGGACGCGTCAGGGAGGTGTTAAATGAAAAAGCTCACCGAAAAACAGAAATCCCGTCTCTGGGAGGATCGACGTAACGTGAATTTTCAGGCCAGCCGACGGCTGGAGGGCGTCGATGTTCCGCTGATAACCCTTACCCCCGAAGAAGCCCTGGCGCGCATTGCGGCGTTAAGGAGTCACTATGAGCGATAAATTCGGCGAGGGGCGGGACCCCTATCTCTACCCCGGTCTTAAGGTGATGCGCAACCGCCTGGGAATTCGCCAGGCTCAGCGACTTGAGCAGGCGGCGTGGGAGCTGACCGCATTACGCGCGGCAACCATTGAACTCGGGCCGTTGGTGCGGGGATTGCCTCATCTCTGCGCTATTCATCGCCAGCTCTATCAGGATGTCTTCGACTGGGCAGGGCAGTTGCGTGAAGTTGATATCTATCAGGGCGACACCCGTTTCTGCCATTTTGCCTATATCGAAAAAGAGGGGAACGCGCTGCTTCAGGATCTTGAAGAGGAAGGTTATCTGGTGGGTCTCGCGCAGGATAAATTCATTGAACGTCTTGCTCATTACTACTGCGAAATTAACGTCCTGCATCCTTTCCGTCTCGGTAACGGCATGGCGCAACGCATTTTCTTTGAGCAGCTGGCTATTCATGCGGGCTATACGCTGGATTGGCGCGATATTGCGGTCGATGCGTGGAACCAGGCCAACCAGAGCGGAGCGATGGGCGACCTTTCTCCACTGCGGACGATATTTCGCAAAGTGGTAAGCGAAGCGACGGAAACTGAGTAGAATAGCGCGGTTCTTTGTTCCCGGAGCCGCTATGATCCTGCTTATCGATAACTACGATTCTTTCACCTGGAATTTGTACCAGTATTTCTGCGAACTTGGGGCGGAAGTGCTGGTCAGGCGTAACGACGAGCTGACGTTAGCGGACATTATTTCCCTGGCGCCAGCGAAAATCGTTATCTCGCCGGGCCCCTGTACGCCGGATGAGTCGGGGATTTCACTGGCGGCGATCCGCCATTTTTCCGGCCAAACGCCGATCTTAGGCGTTTGCCTCGGCCATCAGGCCATCGCCCAGGTTTTCGGCGCCGCTATCGTACGAGCCGCCAAAGTCATGCACGGGAAAACGTCCCCCGTCAGCCATACCGGCCAAGGGGTGTTCCTTGGACTGAATAACCCGCTTACGGTGACCCGCTACCACTCCCTGCTCATTGATCCGCTAACGCTGCCTGAATGCTTTGAGGTGACCGCCCGCAGCGAAGAGGGAGAGATCATGGGCATTCGCCACCGCGTGTTCGATCTCGAGGGCGTGCAGTTTCATCCGGAGAGTATTCTCAGCGAGCAGGGCCACCAGCTGCTGGCAAACTTCCTCAATCGGTGATTTGTAGTTGCCATAAGTTGATTTTTTATGCATATTTTGTGATTAGATTATCATAATCATTGCTGCATAACGTAAAGGATGGGCACCACATGGCAACTGAACAACCGGCAATCACCCGCGCTACATTCGATGAGGTCATTTTGCCGATTTATGCACCGGCAGAATTTATTCCGGTGAAGGGTAAGGGAAGCCGGGTATGGGATCAGCAGGGTAAAGAGTACGTTGATTTCGCCGGTGGGATTGCCGTGACCGCGCTCGGTCATTGCCATCCGGCGCTGGTGGCGGCACTGCATGAGCAGGGTGAAAAGCTGTGGCATACCAGCAACGTTTTTACCAACGAACCGGCCCTGCGACTCGGGCGGAAGCTGGTGGATGCGACTTTTGCCGATCGCGTCGTGTTTATGAACTCCGGTACGGAAGCTAACGAAACGGCTTTCAAGCTGGCTCGCCATTACACCGTGACCCGCCATAGCCCGTACAAAACCAAAATCATCGCTTTCCATAATGCGTTTCACGGTCGCTCGCTTTTCACCGTCTCGGTCGGCGGTCAGCCGAAATATTCCGACGGGTTTGGGCCGAAACCGGCCGATATCGTTCACGTGCCGTTTAACGATTTACACGCGGTGAAAGCCGTGATGGACGATCATACCTGCGCGGTGGTGGTCGAGCCGATTCAGGGTGAAGGCGGAGTGACGGCGGCGACGCCGGAATTCCTGCAAGGATTGCGCGATCTCTGCGACCAGCACCAGGCACTGCTGGTGTTTGATGAAGTACAGTGCGGTATGGGGCGCACAGGCTCGCTGTTTGCCTATATGCACTACGGCGTGACGCCGGATATTCTGACCAGCGCCAAGGCGCTTGGCGGAGGCTTCCCTATCAGCGCCATGCTGACCACCCATGATATCGCCAGCGCTTTCCACGCCGGTTCTCACGGCTCAACCTACGGCGGTAACCCCCTGGCCTGCGCGGTCGGCGGAGCAGCCTTCGATCTGATTAATACGCCGGAAGTGCTGGACGGCGTCACCGCGAAGCGCGAGCTGTTTGTTGAGCACCTTCAGCGCATTGACGCGCGGTTCGATCTGTTCAGCGATATTCGCGGCATGGGTCTGCTTATCGGCGCCGAGCTGAAGCCGCAGTATCACGGGAAGGCGCGCGATTTCCTCTACGCCGCCGCAGAGGCGGGCGTCATGGTGCTCAATGCCGGACCGGACGTGATGCGCTTCGTACCGTCGCTGGTGATTGATGATAGCGATATTGCTGAAGGCATGGCGCGCTTTGCCCTGGCGGTTGAGCGGGTGCTTAGCGCTTAGTGGCGCGCAGCCAGATGCCATGATGCGGACGCTGACGCCATGCCACCGATGAAATGGTGTGCATGGTGTTCAGATGCCCGAGGATGCGCTGCAAATGCTGCTCCATCGTACTGAGCGGGCCGCGAGGAACCTCCGCATCCTGCGCCTCCATAATGTTCACATCCCCCGCGCTGCCCGGCCCGTCGGAATCCAGCCGCTGCTGGCAGCGCTGGAGCGCAATCTCGCAGGATTCCAGATAACGCTGCGCCAGATCCGGCGTCAGCATATTGTGCTCGCGCGCCAGAGTGGTCATCGCGTTAATATGCTCGACAATAAACTGGCTGTGGGTCACCCACAGCTTCATGTCTTCCAGATAGTGCGAGTTAAAGCCGGGTTCCTGCATCGCCTGATTCAGCGAGTTAAACAGCGCGTTATGCGCCTGATTAACGCGCATGCGCTGGTAGGCCAGCGCCGGGGCCTGATGATCGTCGCTGAGGATCAGCCTGATCGCTTCCTGATCGGCTTCCAGCGCATCGTGGGCATTTTTGCGCAGCAGCCCGCTTTGCCACTGCGGCCATAGCCAGACCATTCCGCCGAAGGCGATCAGACAGCCAATCAGCGTATCAATCAGCCTGGCGATGATAAACTGCTCGCCGTTCAGGGTGAGCAGCTGCAGAGTGTACACCGCCGTCACCGTAAACCCGACCATCGCCCAGCCGTAGTGCTTGCGGATAATCAGATAGCTTAACAGCGTGATGAACAGCATCGCGGTCAGCGTATAGCCTTCAGGAACGTGAAAGTGCAGCGTGAGCCCGGCAATGACCAGTCCCGCAATGGTTCCGGCAGCCCGATGGACGATACGTACCCGGGTTGCGCCGTAGCCGTTTTGCGTCACGAACAGCACGGTCATCAGGATCCAGTAGGGCTTAGGCAGATGCAGCGCGCTGCCCATCAGGCTGGCGACGCTCAGCATCACGCTGATACGCGCCGCGTTTCGTAACGCCGGCGACTTAAGCGACAGATAGTTTTTCAACGCGGGCAGCAGCGGCAGGCGGCGGGTTTTATCCGCCATCAGGTTACGCGCGTATAGCGGGCGCTGGGTGCGCAGAACCCTGGCAATGCGGCTGAAGTGCCAGGCGCAGAACTGGCCAACCGGATTATCCGGATGCTGCCAGGCGATTTTTTCCAGCGCGCCGATCTGTTTATCCATCTGAAAGCGCTGAGGATAACGGTGGTAGAGGAGATCGTCCGCCAGCTCCCGCAGGCGGGCGGCAACGGTTTGCGCGTTCCAGCGAATCACCGCTTCCGCGTGGCTGCGCTCCACCAGTTTCTGCACCTCTTCCGGCTGATGAAGACTGACGGAAATATGTTCCTGAAGGTCCAGTCCAACCTGGAAAGCGCGCAGCAGGCGTTTGTGATCGCTGCGCTGGTTAGCCGCCAGCATATGCATCTGCTGATAGCACTGGGTAATCAGATCCACCACCTTCTGCTGGCGGTTGAGCAGCGGCGGCAGCGATGTGGCGGGGTCCGTATGCTGGGTAAGCAGACTGTATTTGGCCTCGCAGTAGTTGGCCAGCTCCCGGTAGAGCAGGCTTAATGATTCACGCAGCGGCTGTTCGCGCCACAGCCAAAACCAGAACCAGTTAAACACGCCATACCATAAGGTGCCCATGGCGTAGATTAACAGCGGCTCCCAGATAGGCATATTGCCAGCGAGACTGAGGGTAAAAATAGCCGCGATAAGCGAGGCGGGCAGCAGCCGAGCGTGCAGGGAGCTGATTTCGGCGGTGACGCCGAGGATGAGCGCCAGACCCGTGAGGATCAGCGGCAAAGGGATGTCTCGCTGCAGAAGAAGCTGAACGATCAGGCTACAGCCGGCAAACAGGCTGCCGCCGATAATCAGGCGTTTAAAGAAGCGTTTATGCGGCGTATCCAGCCCGGCAACGTTGCAGCAGGCGGGAACAAGAGAAAACAGCAGCCCCTGCTGGAGATGACCGAGCAGAAGCCCAATCGCAACCGGCAGACACAACACCAGCGTTTGCCGCAGTGCATAGTTGACTTCCGGGTGGTAAATCAGCCTGCGCCACATGAGGGGAAAACAAAAACGGCGTATTGTCAGGCAATACGCCGTTTTACCGACTTAACGGGTACCGTAGACGACGATAGTTTTACCGTGCGCGGAGATCAGGTTTTGATCTTCCAGCATTTTCAGGATGCGGCCAACGGTCTCGCGGGAGCATCCGACGATCTGACCAATTTCCTGGCGGGTAATTTTAATTTGCATACCGTCCGGGTGGGTCATCGCATCCGGCTGTTTAGCCAGGTTCAGCAGCGTCTGAGCGATACGACCGGTAACGTCAAGGAAGGCGAGGTTGCCGACTTTCTCAGACGTGACCTGCAGACGACGAGCCATCTGCGAAGAGAGACGCATCAGGATGTCCGGGTTAACCTGGATCAGCTGACGGAACTTTTTGTAGGAGATTTCGGCCACTTCACATGCGGTTTTCGCACGTACCCAAGCGCTACGCTCCTGGCCTTCTTCAAACAAGCCTAATTCACCGATGAAATCGCCCTGATTAAGGTAAGAGAGGATCATCTCTTTACCTTCTTCATCCTTGATGAGTACAGCCACGGAGCCTTTAACGATGTAGTACAACGTTTCTGCTTTCTCACCCTGGTGGATCAGCGTGCTCTTTGATGGGTACTTATGAATGTGGCAATGAGACAAGAACCATTCAAGGGTAGGGTCTGTTTGCGGTTTGCCAAGCACCATGCGCGGTTATCCTCTGTTATAAGCTATCTCCGGGTGCCGACACTACACGGCATCCGGGCATGCAATCGTATTGAATCCCTATACCTGGGAATCCGGCTGAAATTTTTCTGCAGCCTGTAATGTGAACTCCTCTGCATACATGCAGTACATCAATGTATTACTGTAGCATCCAGATTGTTTTAGCATAGCTTTCGCCGCATGTCTCCTGGTGTCTCGCTTCAGCATGACCCAGGTCGCCTTCCGTTGCGAGAATTGTTATGTACGCGTAATCTGTCAGGAAAATTACAGCCCTGGAGTTAAATTTATGCAAGCGCGAGTGAAGTGGGTTGAAGGGTTAACCTTCATCGGTGAGTCGGCTTCTGGTCACCAGATTCTGATGGACGGCAATTCCGGGGATAAAGCGCCTAGCCCAATGGAAATGGTACTGATGGCGGCAGGCGGATGCAGCGCGATTGATGTGGTTTCCATATTGCAGAAGGGCCGCCAGAACGTCACCAACTGCGAAGTTAAGCTGACCTCGGAGCGCCGCGAAGAGGCGCCGCGTCTGTTTACCCATATCAATCTGCATTTTATCGTGACCGGTAAAGAACTGAAGGACGCTGCCGTGTCTCGCGCGGTCGACCTGTCGGCGGAAAAGTATTGTTCCGTTGCGCTGATGCTTGAGAAAGCGGTAAACATTACCCACTCTTATGAAGTGATCGAAGGGTAAGCCGAACGCGCCCCGGCCGGCAATCGCGCCACCGGGGTTCTGGCTACTCGCTGATTTTCCTGCCTTCCATCAGCCGCTCAACCAGCGGCGCCATAATCAGTTCCATCGCCAGCCCCATTTTCCCGCCCGGTACCACCAGGGTATTCATATGCGAAATAAACGAGCCCTGCAGCATCGCCAGGAGCCAGGGGAAATCGATATTTTTTAGATTACGGAAATGGATAACGACAAAGCTTTCATCCAGTGAAGGAATGGCTTTGGCCGCAAACGGGTTGGACGTATCCACCGTCGGTACGCGCTGAAAGTTGAGGTGGGTGCGTGAAAACTGCGGGGTGATAAAGTTGATGTAATCTTCCATCGAGCGGACCACGGAATCCATGACCGCCTCACGAGAGTGTCCGCGCTCGCTGGTGTCGCGGATAAGCTTCTGGATCCACTCAAGATTGACGATGGGCACCACGCCGACCAGCAGGTCGACATGGTTTGCTACGTTATGCTGCGGCGTCACAACGCCGCCGTGCAGGCCTTCATAAAACAGGACGTCAGTCGGTTCCGGCAGCGGCTGCCAGGGCGTGAAGGTCCCCGGAACCTGATTCCACGGCACGGCCTCGTCATAGGTATGTAAATATTTGCGCGACTGGCCTTTGCCGCTTTGCCCATATTCGGCGAACGTGTGTTCCAGCAGGCCGAAGTCGTTAGCCTCGGGGCCAAAGTAGCTGATATGTTTGCCCTGATCGCGCGCTTTACGGATCGCCATGTCCATTTCCGGACGGGTATAGCGGTGAAAGCTATCGCCTTCAACTTCGGCGGCGTGCAGATTAAGCTGGGCGAAAATTTTGCGAAAGGCGAGGCTGGTGGTCGTGGTTCCCGCGCCGCTGGAGCCCGTGACGGCAATCACCGGATGTTTGGCAGACATAACAACTCCCAGAGTAAACGATAGTGTGTGCCGCCTTAGCCGTGAAACTGCTTGCGGGGCATGATATTCACCGTTTCGTGCAGTTCTGACCACACCAGCACGGCTTCTCCGCTTTTCAACTGCTGTTTAACATCCGCGACTTTATCCGTCAGCGAACGTTCATGTTCACCATAATCGGTGCCTTCACGTAATACAAAACTTTCGATCAGGTTATCCAGCGTTTCGGGATCGAGATCTTGCCAGGGAATGATCATATTTGCGCTCCTAGCCAACGGGTTAGCCAATCCGGGATGCGTTTTTCAAGCCACATTTCAGGCTTACGCAGCGTGCCGCCGACGAAGCCAACGTGCCCGCCGTGCTCCGTGAGCTGATATTCGACATTCGCCGGCAGCTGCTCCTGCGGGGGAATCGAGTGGTGATCCATAAAGGGATCGTCCTTCGCGTGAATAATCAGCGTGGGCTTAGTGATATCGCTCAGGCGCGGCATGGCGCTACACTGGCGATAGTAGTCCAGCGCATCGGCAAAACCGTGGATCCTGGCCGTAATGCAATCGTCAAACTCGCGGATACGGCGCATGCTTTTTAGCTGGCGTAAATCGACGGGCAGAGAGCCGGGATAGGCTTTTAGCTTACGCGCGGCGTTGGCTTTCAGCAGGTTGAGCAGGTAGCGCTGATAAACGCGGGAGAAACCTTTGTCCATATGATAGCTACAGGCTTCCAGCATAAACGGCGCCGATACGATAACCGCGGCATCAACGGGAATAGCGTCGCCTTCTTTTGCCAGCAGGCAGCCCAGCATATTGCCCCCGAGCGAATATCCCACCGCGGCGGTGGGGACCGTGCCGTACTCGCGCTGGAGCCAGCGCAGAAACCAGGAGCCGTCTTCCGTTTCGCCCGAGTGGTAGATGCGGTTATTCCGGTTGGGTTCGCCGCTACAGCCGCGAAAGTGCATTACCACGCCCAGCCAGCCGCGCTGCATTGCCGCATGGATAAGTCCGTGTGCGTAAGGGCTGTGTAGGCTCCCCTCCAGGCCATGAAATACCACCAGACGAGGTTTATGGCGCGCCTGAGAAGGGTCTTCACTCCATGCCAGATCGACAAAATCGCCGTCCGGCAATTCCAGACGCTGCCAGTGGGGAGTAAAGCGGAGTTTGCGACGGATTAGCCGCGGCAACATGGTTTGCAAATGACGATTGCCTACGCCGCGCATCGGATGAAACTGCTGCGAGTCGTCTTCAGGGGGCGTCATTTCTGTAGGAGTGATATCAACCATAGCACCAGAGCAATAAATAATCTTTATAACATACTATACCGCGCATGAAGTGCGCAGGTTAGCCCATATGTGGCCTTGCGGCTAATCGGTCAGCAGGTTACGTGAAAAGAGATGAAAATCGACGCCGGGTTTACGCCGCCATAGCCGCGCTTTCCGCGCGCCGGTTGCCGCTGTTTCACCGGTCTCTTCAAACATTCCGGAGGCTTCGAAGCGGCGAATCAGGCTTTTGCGTTGAATCGGCTGACCAAGGATGATTTCCGTGGCTTCCAGCAGCTGACCATGGGTAAAGGTCTCCGGCAGACAGTAAACCGGCAGTAAAGAGTACATCGTTTTTTGGCGTAAGCGATGCAGACCGGCGTCGATAATCTTTTGATGATCGAAAGCCAGCGAATAGCTATCCAGCTGCGCCACCGGCACCCAGCGGGCATCGCTGACGCTGGCGATATGCGGCTGACACTCTACCCACGAGATTAACGCAAACCAGGCGATAGTCAGGCTCCAGCCGCGCGGATCGCGATCCGGCCCGGAGAAGGTGTCGAGCTGCTCCAGCCATGACGGTGAAATCCCGGTTTTTTCCGTGAGCTTACGTAGCGCCGTGGCGCGGGTTGAATCATCGTGCGCCAGATCGATAAAGCCGCCGGGTAGCCCCCACGCCCCCTGCTGCGGTGGATTAGCGCGCTCAACCAGCAGAACGCACAGCGCCCCTTCATGCAGGGTAAACAGGACGCTATCGACGGTCACCAGCGGCGAGGGAAAGCGGCTGGCATCGTATTGGCTGAGGTATTCGGCATCGTTGGTCATAGAGCGCTCGCAGCGGAAAAGAACGCTGACAAGTGTACCAGCCCCTTCCTGAGCAGCAAGCCTACATTTTTATTATTGTTTTTCAACTGCTTAATTCACATCTCCGCTTAAATGACATTTAACGCTTGCACAATATGTGTCTTAGGGACATTACTGATTGTGTCTTAGAGACACAATTTAATGAGCGGAGGTCATCATGAGCGAAAAATTTACCCTGGAACTGGATGATGAAGCGTTTACGCTTGCCAGCGGCGTCTTTCCCGATGGCGCTGTGTGGCTGAAGGTGACCGATCCACTACCGCCTTCCGCCCGTCTGATGCGCATCCGGGCGGTTGCTCTGCGCGACATGAACGATTTTATGCTGCTGGCGCAGCTGGTGGAGGCCGTGCGTCATGTTACCGACGTGACGTTTAGCCATCTGGAACTGCCGTGGCTGCCGTGGGCGCGTCAGGATCGTCATATGGTACCGGGAGACAGCTTCGCGCTGAAGGTCTTTGCCAGGCAGCTTAATACCCTTGGCTTTGACAAAGTCGTGGTGCTTGACCCGCACAGCGATGCCGCAGCGGCGGCAGTCAATAACATGGTCACGGTGGCTCAACAGCACTGTCTTCTGCAGAGCGCCGGTCTGCGTCAGGCTATTGCTGCCGGGGAGCTGATGCTGGTGGCGCCGGATGCCGGTGCGCTAAAGAAGATTCATCCTGTGGCTAAAGCCTGCGGTGCCGGAGAGTTCGCGATCCTCGGTAAAGAGCGTGACCTTGCCAGCGGCGCGTTAAGCGGTTTTTCCCTGCTGGCGGGTGATGTCGCGGGTAAAGCGGTGCTTATTGTTGACGACCTCTGTGACGCTGGCGGCACCTTTATCGGCTCGGCGCAGGTGCTGCGCGAGGCGGGTGCCCGCAGCGTGAGTCTGTACGTCACCCACGGTATTTTTTCCAAAGGCGTAGAGCATCTGTTGAATAACGGCATCGATGCCGTTTACGCCACCACCTCTTTGACTTCTCCTGCCCTGGCTCATCCGCAGCTGGAGCTTATCGATATTGACGCCATCTACCGCGCACATTGGGGATAACATGATGAAACTAAATCCGATTCTGGCCATTGATGGTTATAAAGTTTCCCATCGCGTGCAGTATCCGCAGGGGACAACGAAGGTTTACTCTAACTTTACCCCGCGCAGCGATCGTTTTTTCCAGTCGCCGCAGGCCGATGGCAAGCTGGTGTTTTTCGGCCTGCAGGGCTTTCTGCAGTGGTTCCTGGTCGATCTGTTTAACGAGGCGTTTTTCGCCCGCCCGGAAGAGGAGGTCGTGAATGAGTATAAGCAGGTGATGGACGGCTATCTGGGGCGCGATACGGTTGGGGTGGAGACTATTCGCGCTCTGCATCGGCTTGGCTATTTACCGCTGCATATCAAAGCGCTGGATGAAGGCACCAAGGTGCCGATGAAAGTACCGGTGCTGACCATCACCAATACGCAACCTGAGTTCTTCTGGCTGGTGAACTATCTGGAGACGGTGCTTTCGGCGGAGCTGTGGAAAGCGTCAACCAACGCGACCATCGCCCACCACTATCGCCTGATTTGCGAACGCTGGGCGGAGAAAACCTGTAGCGATCTGACGCACCTTGATTTCCAGTGTCACGACTTTTCGTTTCGGGGGATGTCCGGACTGCACGACACTGCGCAGTCGGGCTGCGGACATCTGGCCAGCTTCAAAGGGACCGATAGCCTGCCTTCGCTGCTGTATGCCCGTGATTATTACACTCGCGGTGAAGATGAGCTCATCGGCGCCAGCATTCCGGCTACGGAACACAGCGTGATGTGTATGGGCGAGCGCGAGCGGGAAATTGAAACCTTTCGCCGGCTGATTACCGAAGTCCACCCGCAGGGGTTCGTCTCTATCGTCTCGGATACCTGGGACTACTGGCAGGTGCTGACCGAATACACCCGCGAGCTGCAGGCAATAATTATGCAGCGTCAGGGGCGCGTGGTATTCCGTCCGGACAGCGGCGATCCGGTGGCGATTCTGTGCGGAACCGCAGCTGACGACGACACCCGCAGCGAGCGCAGCGCCGAGGAGAAAGGCTCCGTGGAGGTTCTGTGGGAAATTTTTGGCGGCACTATCAACGAAAAAGGATACAAGGTGCTGGATCCGCATGTTGGCCTGATTTACGGCGATTCCATTACTCTCGCCAGAGCGGATGAGATCCTGCGTCGCCTGGAAGCGAAAGGTTTTGCCAGCGCTAACGTGGTGTTCGGCGTGGGTTCATTTACCTACCAGTACAACACCCGCGATACCTTCGGCTTCGCGATGAAGGCAACCTGGGGGGAGGTGAACGGCGAGGGAAGAGCCCTCTTTAAGGAGCCGAAAACCGATAATGGTCTTAAACGTTCGGCGCGTGGTCTGCTGCGCGTGGAACGCGACGCCTTGGGGAAACTGCAGCTGTACGATGGGCAAACGCTGGAACAGGAGCAGCAGGGCGAGTTAAAAACGCGCTTTCTGGATGGCAAGCTGTACGGCTATGCCTCGCTGTCGCAGATCCGCGCCCGGCTGGCGGCGCAGCGCTAAGCCAGGGTGCGGAGGATGAAAAAAGGCGGGTTAGCCCGCCTTCACGTATGGCATATTGCCGCTAGCCTTCCTGTAGCATCTGCTCCAGCTGCTCCTGGGCATCCAGCCAGGCCATTTCACACTCTTCCAGCCCGGACTTCGCGCTGGCCTGCTGCTGTAGACACGCGGTGAGCTCGGCTTTGCGGCTTTGATCGTACAATTCGCTGTCGCCCAGCTTCTCTTCCGCCTGCGCCAGCTGCGCGTTGAACTTCTCCATCTCTTTTTCCAGTCGGGCGATCTCTTTGCGCAGCGGCTGGGTCAGCGTACGCAGTTCGGCTTCCCGGCGTTTCTGATCTTTACGCGCCTGGGCGCTGTTGCCGTTTTCCTTTGGCTCTTCCGATGTCTGGCTTTCCTGCTTTTGCGAGTCGCTCAGCCACTGCTGATAGTCTTCAAGATCGCCATCGAAAGGTTCGACTTTGCTGTCGTGCACCAGATAAAGGTCATCGGTGGTGGAGCGAATCAGATGACGGTCGTGCGAAACCACCACCAGCGCGCCTTCAAAATCAATGAGCGCTTCGGTTAGCGCCTGGCGCATATCGAGATCGAGGTGGTTGGTGGGTTCATCAAGCAGCAGCAGGTTAGGCCGCTGCCAGACGATTAACGCCAGCACCAGGCGCGCTTTCTCGCCGCCGGAGAAACGCTTTGTCTCTTCGTTGACTTTATCGCTCTGGAAGCCGAAACCGCCCAGATAGTCGCGCAGCTTCTGCTCCAGCTCCTGCGGCGCAATACGGGCAAGATGCTGCAGCGGGGATTCGTCGGCGCGCAGGAACTCCAGCTGATGCTGGGCAAAGTAGCCAAGCTTGATGCCTTTCGCCAGACCAATTTCACCCTGCAGCGGCTGTAGCTCGCCGGCCAGCAGTTTAATCAGCGTCGATTTACCGGCCCCGTTACGCCCCAGCAGACCAATGCGCGAACCGGGAACCAGATTCAGCTTGATTGAGTCGAGAATCACGCGCTCGCCATAACCGGCGCTGACCTTTTCCATTTTCAATAGGGGATTGGGCAGGCTTTCCGGCGCACGGAAGCTAAAGTGAAACGGGTTATCAACGTGGGCAGGGGCGATGAGCTCCATACGCTCGAGCATTTTGATACGGCTTTGCGCCTGTTTAGCTTTGGTGGCTTTAGCGCGAAAACGGTCGATGTAGCTCTGCAAATGCGCGACGCGCAGCTGCTGGCTCTCATACATCGACTGTTGCTGCGCAAGACGGGTCGCGCGCTGCACTTCAAATGAGCTGTAGTTGCCGGTGTACTCGAACATCGTTTGCTGTTCGATATGGATAATTTTGTCGACGATCGGATCGAGAAAATCGCGATCGTGGGAGATCAGTATCAGGGTCCCCGGGTAGCCTTTGAGCCACTTCTCCAGCCAGATGACCGCGTCGAGATCGAGGTGGTTCGTCGGTTCATCAAGCAGCAGCAGATCGGAACGGCAAATCAGCGCCTGCGCGAGGTTGAGACGCATACGCCAGCCGCCGGAAAAGTCGCTCACCGGTCTTTCAAGCTGTTCGTTGCTGAAACCGAGCCCGTGGAGCAGGCTGGCCGCACGCGAGCGGATGGTCCAGGCGTCGATGGCGTCCAGCTTACCGTGGACCGTCGCGATGGCATGGCCGTCATTACGTTCGTTGGCCGCGTGCAGGTCCGCCTCCAGCTTGCGGAATTCGCGATCGCCATCAATAACATAGTCAATAGCCGGCTGCGCAAGCGCAGGCGTTTCCTGATTAACCCAGGCCAGCTGCCAGCTGCCGGGGAAGGTCATTGAGCCGCCGTCGGCGCTAATCTCGTTTTTCAAAAGCGAAAGCAGCGTGGATTTACCGCAGCCGTTTTTACCCACCAGGCCGACTTTTTGCCCTGGGTTGATGGTGGCGGTAGCGTTGTCCAGCAGGACGCGTACGCCGCGACGAATTTGTAAGGAGGAGAAAACAATCATAAGGCGCCGTATGTTCTGACTATGTTAATTTGTCATTATGATAATGTAGTGTCGAGCGAATCGCTCAACCGGGCCGCAATGGTAGCCCAAAATGAAGATGATACACAAAGTCATTCTGGTTGCGTCGGGACGCAGCCGCTGCACAGGCCGCCAGAAGACGTTCGGGAGGGGAAAGATGTCTCAGACAGCGAAAGTTTTGCTGCTGTATGCCCACCCAGAATCTCAGGATTCCGTGGCCAACCGGGTTTTGCTTGAACCGGCCTTACAGTTGTCGAATGTTACCGTGCACGATCTCTACGCGCACTATCCGGATTTTTTTATCGATATCGCCTGCGAGCAGGATCTCCTGCGCCAGCATGAGGTGATTGTTTTCCAGCATCCGCTCTATACCTGGAGCTGCCCGGCGCTGATGAAAGAGTGGCTGGACAGGGTGCTCAGCCGCGGCTTTGCCAGCGGGGCGGGAGGGAATCAGCTGGCGGGAAAGTACTGGCGTAGCGTCATTACTACCGGCGAGCCGGAGAGCGCCTACCGGCGCGATGCCCATCGTTATCCGATGAATGATATTCTCCGCCCTTTCGAACTGACCGCCGGTATGTGCCGCATGCACTGGATGAGCCCGATTATCGTCTACTGGGCGCGTCGGCAATCACCCGACGATCTGAAAAGCCGCGCTCGCGCCTACCGCGATTGGCTGGCTAACCCTGTAACGGCGGGAGGTCCAAATGGCGGGAGCTGATTTACTGCTGGCCGGGGTGTTATTTCTGTTTGCCGCCGTAGTGGCGGTGCCGCTGGCGGCGAGGCTGGGTATTGGTGCCGTGCTCGGGTATCTGCTGGCCGGTATCGCCATCGGCCCCTGGGGATTAGGCTTCATCAGCGATGTGGATGAAATTCTTCACTTCTCAGAATTAGGCGTCGTTTTTCTTATGTTTATCATCGGACTGGAGTTGAATCCGTCCAAGCTGTGGCGGCTGAGAAGCTCCATTTTCGGCGTCGGGGCCGCTCAGGTCGCCTTCAGCGCGCTGATACTTGGCGGTTTGCTCATGCTTAGCGACTTCTCATGGCGCGCTGCGGTGGTTGGCGGGATTGGGCTGGCGATGTCTTCCACCGCGATGGCGCTGCAGCTGATGCGGGAGAAAGGCATGAGCCGCAGCGAGTCCGGGCAGCTGGGCTTCTCCGTACTGCTGTTTCAGGATCTGGCCGTGATCCCGGCCCTGGCGCTGGTTCCCCTGCTCGCAGGGTCAGGTGACGACCATTTTAACTGGCTCACCATCGGGATGAAGGTGCTGGCCTTCGGCGGAATGCTGGTTGGAGGTCGTTATCTGCTGAGGCCGGTATTTCGGTTTATCGCCGGCTCCGGCGTGCGGGAGGTCTTTACCGCGGCGACGCTACTGCTGGTTCTTGGATCGGCGTTGTTTATGGATGCGCTCGGTTTGTCGATGGCGCTGGGGACCTTTATCGCCGGCGTCCTGCTGGCAGAGAGCGAGTATCGCCACGAGCTGGAAATCGCCATTGAGCCGTTTAAAGGGCTTCTCCTCGGGCTGTTCTTTATTTCCGTTGGCATGGCGCTGAACCTTGGGGTGCTCTATACCCATTTACTGTGGGTTGTGGCCAGCGTCGCGATACTGGTGACGGTAAAAGGTCTCGTCCTGTATTTTCTGGCGCGGGTTTATGGCCTGCGCAGCTCTGAACGGGTGCAGTTTGCCGGCGTGCTGAGCCAGGGGGGCGAGTTTGCCTTTGTGCTGTTCTCACTCCCCGCTTCGCTTCGTCTGTTTCAAAACGATCAGATGGCCCTGCTGCTGGTGACGGTGACATTATCGATGATGACCACGCCGCTGCTGATGAAGCTCATCGATAAAGTCCTTTCGCGGCGATTGAACCAACCTGAAGAGGAGGGCGAGGCTCCGTGGGTTGAAGATGACAAACCGCAGGTGATCATCGTTGGTTTTGGGCGTTTCGGCCAGGTGATTGGCCGTCTGCTGATGGCGAACAAAATGCGTATTACGGTACTGGAGCGCGATATCAGCGCGGTCAATCTGATGCGTAAATATGGCTATAAAGTTTATTTTGGCGATGCGACGCAGCTGGAGCTCCTGCGCTCGGCGGGAGCCGAAGACGCGCAGTCGATCGTTATCACCTGCAACGAGCCGGAAGATACCATGAAGCTGGTGGAGATGTGTCAACAACACTTTCCACATCTCCATATTCTGGCGCGAGCGCGGGGACGCGTTGAGGCCCATGAGCTGCTGCAGGCGGGAGTGGCGCAGTTTTCCCGCGAAACCTTCTCCAGCGCGCTGGAGCTAGGACGAAAAGCGCTTATCTCGCTCGGCATGCATCCCCATCAGGCGCAGCGCGCCCAGCTGCATTTTCGGCGCCTCGATATGCGGATGCTGCGTGAGTTAATGCCGGTGCATAGTGATACCCTGCAGATATCCCGCGTGCGGGAAGCCAGACGCGAGCTGGAGGAGATTTTTCAGCGCGAGATGCAAAAAGAGAGCAGGCAGTTAGACGGCTGGGATGAATTTGAATAAAGGTAAATGATATGGCTGTGCGTAAACGTTTTATCGCCGGTGCGAAATGCCCGGCGTGCCAGGCCCAGGATTCGCTGGCGATGTGGCGTGAGAATAATGTCGATATTGTTGAGTGCGTTAAGTGCGGTCATCAGATGCGTGAGGCGGATAAAGAGGTCCGCGAGCATGTTCGCAAAGAAGAGCAAGTGATAGGCATTTTTCATCCGGACTAGCGTTATCTATCGGCTTTTTTTAAGCTAGAGGGTACACGGGTGCAGAATTCCGCTACAATCTGCGCCACTATTCTTCCCATGCTCAGGAGATATCATGAAAGTAGCAAAAGACCTGGTGGTCAGCCTGGCCTATCAGGTACGTACAGAAGACGGTGTGTTGGTTGATGAGTCTCCGGTAAGCGCGCCGCTTGACTACCTGCATGGTCACGGTTCCCTGATTTCCGGCCTGGAAAACGCGCTGGACGGCCACGACGTTGGCGACAAATTTGACGTCGAAGTCGGCGCTAACGATGCATACGGTCAGTACGACGAAAACCTGGTTCAGCGCGTTCCTAAAGACGTATTTATGGGCGTTGATGAACTGCAGGTTGGCATGCGCTTCCTGGCGGAAACCGATCAGGGTCCGGTACCGGTAGAAATCACCGAAGTGGGTGACGAACACGTTGTTGTTGACGGTAACCACATGCTGGCTGGTCAGAATCTGAAGTTCAACGTTGAAGTTGTCGCGATTCGCGAAGCAACGGCGGAAGAGCTGGAGCATGGTCATGTACACGGTGCTCACGGGCACGATCATGGCCACGACCACGATCATGATGGTTGCTGCGGTGGCCACGGCCACGGCCATGACCACGAACATGGCAAAGGCGGCTGCGGCGGCAACGGCGGCTGCGGCTGCCACTAATTCCGCTGCGCTCGCGTCGCGGAATAGAAAAAAGCGGGGAAACCCGCTTTTTTTACGTCTTAATAGTGCGGCGGGGGCGTTTCTTCCGCCTGTGAAGCCATATGCGACGGCTGAGTGGCTTTCAGTTTTTCGACCATCAGGCGCATATGTTCGCGCATCCTCGCCATTTCTATCTCGTGGGCGGTGACGGTCTTGTTGAGGTCTTCAATAGTGATTTCCTGAAACGCCAGTCTGCTCTCCAGCTCCGCAAGGCGAGTCTCTAAAGTGCTATCGTGCATGAGTAACCTCTTCTGTCTTATCCTGCGGGCGGATTCTACTGAAGTTTCAGCATCCGCGCAGCATCGTTACGTCTGACAGGAAACTAATTCATACAAAAATAGTCTTAAATGAGGCGATATTCAGGTACGTCTGTATGTTGATTTGTTCTGCAACGTTCTATAGTACGTTTTTTGTTTTTTACGATAACCCTGGGGTGAGATGCCCCGGCCCTGGAGAAATGGATGAAATCACTGTTTAAAGTAACGCTGCTGGCGACCACTATGGCCATCGCCCTGAATGCACCGCTGAGCTTCGCTGCTGAGACTACAGCGAAAGCGGCACCCGCAACGGACAGCAAATCGGCATTTAAAAATGACGATCAGAAATCTGCTTATGCGCTGGGTGCATCGCTGGGACGTTACATGGAAAACTCCCTGAAAGAACAAGAAAAACTGGGCATCAAATTAGATAAAGATCAGCTGATCGCCGGCGTTCAGGACGCTTTTGCTGATAAGAGCAAGCTGTCCGATCAGGAGATCGAACAGACTCTGCAGGCGTTTGAAACCCGTGTAAAAACTGCTGCTCAGCAGAAAATGGAAAAAGACGCCTCTGAGAATGAAGCGAAAGGCAAAGCTTACCGTGACGCCTTTGCGAAAGAGAAAGGCGTGAAAACGTCTAAATCTGGCCTGCTCTACAAAGTCGAGAAAGCGGGTACCGGCGAAACGCCGAAAGACAGCGATACCGTTGTCGTCAACTACAAAGGTACGCTGATCGACGGTAAAGAGTTTGATAACTCTTATACCCGCGGCGAGCCGCTTTCCTTCCGCCTGGACGGCGTGATCCCGGGCTGGACCGAAGGCCTGAAGAACATCAAGAAAGGCGGTAAAATCCAGCTGGTCATTCCACCGGATCTGGCTTACGGCAAAACTGGCGTACCGGGTATCCCGGCAAACTCTACTCTGGTATTTGATGTAGAGCTGCTGGATATTAAACCGGCGCCGAAAGCAGACGCCAAGCCTGAAGCCGCTGCTGAAGCGCCAGCCGCTGACGCTAAGAAGTAATCGGTTTTAAGCCGCCGCCTCCAGGGGCGGCGGTTTTTTTATTGCGGGCAGATATAATTAAAACTGGAAAGAACCTCAGGCGCTGTATTACTTTAGATAGATTAATAATGATGATGAGCCTGCCCTGACGATAACGACAGGCTCCTGAAAAGGAGTGCTTTTTTTCATGTCCAGGTCGCTTTTAACCAACGAGACCAGTGAGCTTGATTTGCTGGATCAACGTCCTTTTGACCAGACCGACTTCGATATCCTTAAATCCTATGAAGCGGTAGTGGACGGGTTAGCGATGCTCATCGGTTCCCACTGTGAAATCGTATTGCACTCATTGCAGGACTTAAAATGTTCCGCTATTCGTATCGCCAACGGTGAACACACCGGCCGTCAAATCGGCTCGCCAATTACCGACCTTGCGCTGCGCATGCTGCACGATATGACTGGAGCCGATAGCAGCGTTTCCAAATGCTATTTTACTCGCGCCAAAAGCGGTGTGCTGATGAAATCGGTCACTATCGCTATCCGCAACCGTGACCATCGGGTCATTGGCCTGCTGTGCATCAACATGAACCTTGATGTCCCTTTCTCACAAATCATGAGCACCTTTATTCCGCCGGAAACGACGGAGGTGAATTCCCAGGTCAACTTTGCTTCATCGGTTGACGATCTGGTGGCCCAGACGCTTGAGTTCACGATTGAAGAGGTGAACGCTGACCGTAACGTTTCTAACAACGCTAAAAATCGGCAGATCGTCCTGAACCTCTATGAGAAGGGGATCTTTGATATCAAAGATGCCATCAACCAGGTGGCCGATCGGCTGAACATCTCTAAGCACACGGTATATCTCTACATTCGTCAGTTCAAAAGTGGAGATTTCCAGGGGCTGGATAAGTAATGCGCTTTGCCATTACGGTAACGGGGCCCGCTTATGGTACCCAGCAGGCCAGCAGCGCACTACAGTTTGCCCGCGCCGTTTTGCAGGAAGGCCACGAGTTGATCAGCATCTTTTTCTATCGTGAAGGCGTCTATAACGCGAATCAACTCACGGCGCCCGCCAGCGACGAATTTGATCTGGTTCGGGCCTGGCAGAAGCTGCATGACGAACACGCCGTTTCCTTGCATATCTGTGTAGCCGCAGCGTTACGGCGTGGAATCACTGATGAACAGGAAGCCCGGCAGCTGAATTTGCCTGGGTATAATTTGCAGCCGGGCTTTACCTTGAGCGGATTGGGCGCGCTGGCGGAAGCCGCGTTAACCTGCGATCGCATGGTGCAGTTCTGATGAAGCGCGTAGCCTTTGTTTTTTCGTCTGCGCCTCATGGTTCAGCGTCGGGCAGGGAAGGGCTGGACGCCCTGCTGGCAACCTCAGCGCTGACGGAGGAGATCGGCGTTTTCTTCGTGGGTGATGGCGTCTTTCAGCTTCTTCCCGGGCAGCGCCCCGCAGCGGTGCTGGCGCGCGACTATATCTCCACCTTTAAGCTCTTATCGCTATACGATATCGAACAGTGCTGGATTTGCGCTGCTTCAGCACGGGAGCGCGGTCTGAATTCTGCCACGCCGTGGGTTGTTGATGGCGAATGGCTGGAGCCAGAGGCTTTGCGCGCCCGGCTTGACGATTTTAACGTGATACTGCGGTTCTGAGGCTCGAATGCTCCACACGCTAAGCACATCCCCCTGGCACGCCGATATGGCGGCTATGCTCCGTTTGCTAAAAGAGGGCGACGATCTTCTGCTGCTGTCGGATGGCGTTATCGCCGCTCTCGCGGAAGGCCGTTTCCTTGAAATCCTGCAATCTGCCCCCATATCCCTCTACGCTCTGCAAGAAGATATCGAAGCCCGCGGGCTGGCTGGTCAAATTGCGGACAGTGTCGTCAGGGTTAGCTATACTGATTTCGTCAGACTTTCAGTCAAACATGCAGGTCAGTTGTCCTGGTAATGGCGGGATCGTTGTATATTTCTTGACACCTTTTCGGCACCGCCCTAAAATTCTGCGTCCTCATATTATATGAGGCGATTTATTACGTGTTTACGAAGCAAAAGCTAAAACCAGGAGCTATTTAATGGCAACAATTAACCAGCTGGTACGCAAACCACGCGCGCGCAAAGTTGCAAAGAGCAACGTGCCGGCGCTGGAAGCCTGCCCGCAGAAACGTGGCGTATGTACTCGTGTATATACCACCACTCCTAAGAAACCGAACTCCGCACTGCGTAAAGTTTGCCGTGTGCGTCTGACTAACGGTTTCGAAGTCACCTCCTACATCGGTGGTGAAGGTCACAACCTGCAGGAGCACTCCGTGATCCTGATCCGTGGCGGTCGTGTTAAAGACCTTCCGGGTGTTCGTTACCACACCGTTCGTGGTGCGCTTGACTGCTCCGGCGTTAAAGACCGTAAGCAAGCTCGCTCCAAGTATGGCGTGAAGCGTCCTAAGGCTTAATGGTTCTCCGTTAAGTAAGGCCAAACGTTTTATATTAATGTCAAACTAAACTCTTAGAGTTTTGGACAATCCTGAATTAACAACGGAGTATTTCCATGCCACGTCGTCGCGTCATTGGTCAGCGTAAAATCCTGCCGGATCCTAAGTTCGGATCAGAACTGCTGGCTAAATTTGTAAATATCCTGATGGTAGATGGTAAAAAATCTACTGCAGAAGCAATCGTATACAGCGCGCTGGAGACCCTGGCTCAGCGCTCTGGTAAAAATGAACTGGAAGCTTTCGAAGTCGCTCTCGACAACGTGCGCCCGACTGTAGAAGTTAAGTCTCGCCGCGTTGGTGGTTCTACTTATCAGGTTCCAGTTGAAGTCCGTCCGGTTCGTCGTAATGCTCTGGCAATGCGTTGGATCGTTGAAGCTGCTCGTAAACGTGGTGATAAATCCATGGCTCTGCGTCTGGCGAACGAACTTTCTGATGCTGCAGACAACAAAGGTACTGCAGTTAAGAAACGTGAAGACGTTCACCGTATGGCAGAAGCCAACAAGGCGTTCGCACACTACCGTTGGTAATCCCTTCGGAGTATTAGTCACCAGGCGGGCGCTTCAGATAAGTCGCCCGTTTTGGATAACTTAACTGAACGCCTAAAGAAATAAACGAGGAATCAAATGGCTCGTACAACACCCATCGCACGCTACCGTAACATCGGTATCAGTGCGCACATCGACGCCGGTAAAACTACTACTACCGAACGTATTCTGTTCTACACCGGTGTAAACCACAAAATCGGTGAAGTTCATGACGGCGCTGCCACCATGGACTGGATGGAACAGGAGCAGGAGCGTGGTATTACTATCACCTCCGCAGCGACTACTGCATTCTGGTCAGGTATGGCTAAGCAGTATGAACCGCATCGCGTAAACATCATCGACACCCCGGGGCACGTTGACTTCACCATCGAAGTAGAACGTTCCATGCGTGTGCTTGATGGTGCAGTAATGGTTTACTGCGCAGTTGGTGGTGTTCAGCCTCAGTCTGAAACCGTATGGCGTCAGGCAAACAAATACAAAGTTCCGCGCATTGCGTTCGTTAACAAAATGGACCGTATGGGTGCGAACTTCCTGAAAGTTGTTGGTCAGATCAAAACCCGTCTGGGCGCGAACCCTGTTCCGCTGCAGCTGGCGATTGGCGCTGAAGAAGCGTTCACCGGTGTTGTTGACCTGGTGAAAATGAAAGCCATCAACTGGAACGAAGAAGACGCAGGTGTAACCTTCACTTACGAAGATATCCCGGCAGACATGCAGGAACTGGCCGAAGAATGGCACCAGAACCTGATCGAGTCCGCTGCTGAAGCTTCTGAAGAGCTGATGGAGAAATACCTGGGTGGTGAAGAACTGACTGAAGAAGAGATTAAAACTGCTCTCCGTCAGCGCGTTCTGAACAACGAAATCATCCTGGTAACCTGTGGTTCTGCGTTCAAGAACAAAGGTGTTCAGGCGATGCTGGATGCGGTAGTTGACTACCTGCCATCCCCGGTTGACGTACCTGCGATCAACGGTATCCTGGACGATGGTAAAGATACTCCGGCTGAGCGTCACGCTAGCGATGATGAGCCGTTTGCTGCTCTGGCATTCAAAATCGCTACCGACCCGTTCGTGGGTAACCTGACCTTCTTCCGCGTATACTCTGGTGTGGTTAACTCTGGTGATACCATCCTGAACTCCGTGAAAGCTGCACGTGAGCGTTTCGGTCGTATCGTACAGATGCACGCTAACAAACGTGAAGAGATCAAAGAAGTTCGCGCGGGCGATATCGCTGCTGCTATCGGTCTGAAAGACGTAACTACGGGTGACACTCTGTGCGATCCTAATGCGCCGATCATTCTGGAGCGTATGGAATTCCCTGAGCCGGTAATCTCTATCGCTGTTGAACCGAAAACCAAAGCTGACCAGGAAAAAATGGGTCTGGCTCTGGGCCGTCTGGCTAAAGAAGACCCGTCTTTCCGCGTATGGACTGACGAAGAATCTAACCAGACCATCATCGCCGGTATGGGTGAGCTGCACCTCGACATCATCGTTGACCGTATGAAGCGTGAATTCAACGTTGAAGCGAACGTCGGTAAACCTCAGGTTGCTTACCGCGAAGCGATTCGCGCGAAAGTTACCGATATCGAAGGTAAACACGCTAAACAGTCTGGTGGTCGCGGTCAGTACGGTCACGTCGTTATCGACATGTACCCACTGGAGCCGGGCTCTAACCCGAAAGGTTATGAGTTCATCAACGACATCAAAGGTGGTGTAATTCCTGGCGAATACATCCCGGCCGTTGATAAAGGCATCCAGGAGCAGCTGAAAGCAGGTCCTCTGGCTGGTTATCCGGTAGTTGATCTGGGCGTGCGTCTGCACTTCGGTTCTTACCACGACGTTGACTCCTCTGAACTGGCGTTTAAACTGGCCGCTTCTATTGCCTTTAAAGATGGCTTTAAGAAAGCGAAACCAGTTCTGCTTGAGCCGATCATGAAGGTTGAAGTAGAAACTCCGGAAGAGAACACTGGTGACGTTATCGGTGACCTTAGCCGTCGTCGCGGTATGCTGCGCGGTCAGGAATCCAACGTGACTGGCGTTGTGATCCACGCTGAAGTTCCGCTGTCTGAAATGTTCGGATATGCAACTCAGCTGCGTTCTCTGACCAAAGGTCGTGCTTCTTACTCCATGGAGTTCCTGAAGTATGATGATGCGCCGAACAACGTTGCTCAGGCCGTAATCGAAGCCCGTGGTAAATAAGCCGCAGGGTTAAAACCAAAGTCCCGTGCTCTCTCCAGAAGGGGAGAGCACTATAGTAAGGAATATAGCCGTGTCTAAAGAAAAATTTGAACGTACAAAACCGCACGTCAACGTCGGTACTATCGGCCACGTTGACCATGGTAAAACTACTCTGACCGCTGCAATCACTACCGTTCTGGCTAAAACCTACGGTGGTTCTGCTCGCGCATTCGACCAGATCGATAACGCGCCGGAAGAAAAAGCTCGTGGTATCACCATCAACACTTCTCACGTTGAATATGACACCCCGACTCGCCACTACGCGCACGTAGACTGCCCGGGCCACGCCGACTATGTTAAAAACATGATCACCGGTGCTGCGCAGATGGACGGCGCGATCCTGGTTGTTGCTGCGACTGACGGCCCGATGCCGCAGACTCGTGAGCACATCCTGCTGGGTCGTCAGGTAGGCGTTCCGTACATCATCGTGTTCCTGAACAAATGCGACATGGTTGATGACGAAGAGCTGCTGGAACTGGTTGAAATGGAAGTTCGTGAACTTCTGTCTCAGTACGATTTCCCGGGCGACGACACTCCGATCGTTCGCGGTTCCGCTCTGAAAGCGCTGGAAGGCGACGCAGACTGGGAAGCGAAAATCATCGAACTGGCTGGCTACCTGGATTCTTACATCCCGGAACCAGAGCGTGCGATTGACAAGCCGTTCCTGCTGCCGATCGAAGACGTATTCTCCATCTCCGGTCGTGGTACCGTTGTTACCGGTCGTGTAGAGCGCGGTATCATCAAAGTTGGCGAAGAAGTTGAAATCGTTGGTATCAAAGAGACTGCGAAGTCTACCTGTACTGGCGTTGAAATGTTCCGCAAACTGCTGGACGAAGGCCGTGCTGGTGAGAACGTTGGTGTTCTGCTGCGTGGTATCAAACGTGAAGAAATCGAACGTGGTCAGGTACTGGCTAAGCCGGGTTCTATCAAGCCGCACACCAAGTTCGAATCTGAAGTGTACATTCTGTCCAAAGACGAAGGCGGCCGTCATACTCCGTTCTTCAAAGGCTACCGTCCGCAGTTCTACTTCCGTACAACTGACGTGACTGGCACCATCGAACTGCCGGAAGGCGTAGAGATGGTAATGCCGGGCGACAACATCAAAATGGTTGTTACCCTGATCCACCCGATCGCGATGGACGACGGTCTGCGTTTCGCAATCCGTGAAGGCGGCCGTACCGTTGGCGCGGGCGTTGTTGCTAAAGTTCTGGGCTAATATTTAGTTCTGAATTAAAAAGGGCGCTAAGGCGCCCTTTTTGCTGTCTGCTATTTGCGAGAAGCAGCACAGTGACTGACAGCAAAGAGATTAAACGCCTATTTAATAAACAGGCTATTGTAATCATAACTATTCTCATTTACACTTTGTCTGTAAGTTGAACGGGAGTATATATGTACGTTTGTCTGTGTAATGGTGTGAACGATAAAAAAATTCGTCAGGCTGTGCGCCAATTCAATCCTCAGTCTTTTCAGCAGCTGCGGAAATTTATTCCCGTTGGAAATCAATGCGGTAAGTGCGTTCGTGCAGCACGAGAAATTATGGAAGATGAATTAACCCGCATGCCGGAATATCAAGAGATCGCCTGAAGTCTCTCAGCTTTACTTTGACATCCCTATAGCCCGAACTACGCTTCAATAAGTGGAAGCGGAGGGACTATATAATGAAAGGTGATGTCAAAATCATAAGTTATCTCAATAAATTATTGGGAAATGAGCTAGTCGCAATTAATCAATACTTTCTCCATGCGAGAATGTTCAAAAACTGGGGCCTGATGCGCCTCAATGATGTCGAGTACCACGAATCTATCGATGAAATGAAGCATGCCGATAAATATATCGAGCGCATTTTATTTCTCGAAGGGATCCCGAACCTGCAGGATCTCGGCAAACTCCGCATCGGAGAGGACGTCGAGGAGATGCTGCAATCCGACCTGAGGCTGGAACTGGAAGGGGCGAAGGATCTACGAGAAGCCATCGCCTATGCTGACAGCGTCCACGACTACGTCAGCCGTGATATGTTAATCACCATCCTCGCCGATGAAGAAGGCCATATCGACTGGCTGGAAACCGAGCTGGATTTGATAGGTAAAATTGGTCTGCAGAATTATCTTCAGTCGCAGATTAAAGTGGCTGACTAAAAAACGTCTGCCAACCACATAGCAAACCCGCTGTGGCCAGGAAAGGGCCGAAAGGCAGCGGGTTGCGTAATGCCTGCCTATGTTTGCCGCACAGCATCAGAACCGTTACGGCAGCGCAGGCGAGAATCGTTGCTATAAGAACGAGCTGCGGTAAAACTCTCCATCCCTGCCATGCCCCTAGTGCGGCGAGAAATTTGACATCGCCGTAGCCGATGCCTTCACGCCCGCGTATTCCCCTGTAGAGCCAATAGATCAACGCAAAGGCCAGATAGCCTGCTATCGCTCCCCAGACGGCATGCTGCAGATTGGCTGGTGACATACACAGATAATAAAGCAACCCGCCCCACAGCAGAGGGCAGGTAAATTTATCGGGTAGCAAGCCATAGCGCAGATCGTGCCAACAAAGCGTGAGTAATAACCCGCCATAAATAATAAAGAATGCCAAAGTCGCTATCATCGATGGTTTCCATGTGGTGGCCCTGGGTACCGAGTGTGATGCAGGAGCCGAGCCTCTGGCAAAAGCTAATAAACAGGAATGGATGTCACGCTCCAGAGTATTTGCCGGCCTTTCATGGCATTGCCAGGGGCCTGGAAGTGAGCTCGCAGAAACAAGTGATGATTTTGTACGCAGCCCTTGCGTTGTCGCTGAATTTGCGTATAATGCGCGGGCCTGTCAAAGTTGACGGCCGGTTCGATATGAACCCTGGTAGCAGCAACACGCTACCAAACAATGTTCCCAATTGGGGAACTATGTAAGAACGGTTACACTCTCCCATCAATCGTAATGGGTATGAGGAGTAACCATTTCGTCTATAAAATAATTGGAGCTCTGGTCTCATGCAGAACCAAAGAATCCGTATCCGTCTTAAAGCGTTTGATCATCGTCTGATCGATCAATCAACCGCGGAAATCGTCGAGACTGCTAAGCGCACTGGTGCGCAAGTCCGTGGTCCGATCCCGCTGCCGACCCGCAAAGAGCGCTTTACCGTTCTGATCTCTCCGCACGTTAACAAAGACGCGCGCGATCAGTACGAAATCCGCACTCATAAGCGTCTGGTTGACATCGTTGAGCCAACTGAAAAAACCGTTGATGCTCTGATGCGTCTGGATCTGGCTGCCGGTGTAGACGTGCAGATCAGCCTGGGTTAATCAGGTCATCGAGCGATTGAGAGGTTGAAACAATGATTGGTTTAGTCGGTAAAAAAGTGGGCATGACCCGCATCTTCACTGAAGATGGCGTATCTATCCCAGTAACCGTAATCGAAGTTGAAGCAAACCGCGTTACTCAGGTTAAAGATCTGGCTAACGATGGCTACCGTGCCGTTCAGGTGACCACTGGTGCTAAAAAAGCTAACCGTGTAACCAAACCGGAAGCGGGTCACTTCGCTAAAGCTGGCGTAGAAGCTGGCCGTGGTCTGTGGGAATTCCGTCTGGCTGACGGCGAAGAGTTCACCGTAGGTCAGGACATTAGCGTTGAGCTGTTTGCTGACGTTAAAAAAGTTGACGTAACCGGTACCTCTAAAGGTAAAGGTTTTGCTGGTACCGTTAAGCGCTGGAACTTCCGTACCCAGGACGCTACTCACGGTAACTCCTTGTCTCACCGCGTTCCGGGTTCTATCGGTCAGAACCAGACTCCGGGCAAAGTGTTCAAAGGCAAGAAAATGGCAGGTCAGCTGGGTAACGAACGTGTCACCGTTCAGAGCCTGGACGTAGTACGTGTTGACGCTGAGCGCAACCTGCTGCTGGTTAAAGGCGCGGTCCCGGGTGCAACCGGTAGCGACCTGATCGTTAAACCAGCTGTGAAGGCGTAAGGGGATAGCAATGGAATTAGTATTGAAAGACGCGCAGAGCGCGCTGACTGTTTCCGAAACTACCTTCGGTCGTGATTTCAACGAAGCGCTGGTTCACCAGGTTGTAGTTGCTTATGCAGCTGGTGCTCGTCAGGGTACTCGTGCTCAGAAGACTCGTGCTGAAGTAACTGGTTCAGGCAAAAAGCCGTGGCGCCAGAAAGGTACCGGCCGTGCGCGTTCAGGTTCTATCAAGAGCCCGATCTGGCGTTCAGGTGGCGTGACCTTCGCTGCGCGTCCACAGGACCACAGTCAAAAAGTTAACAAAAAGATGTACCGCGGCGCGCTGAAAAGCATTCTGTCCGAACTGGTACGTCAGGATCGTCTGATCGTTGTCGAATCTTTCTCTGTAGAAGCGCCTAAAACTAAGCTGCTGGCACAGAAACTGAAAGACATGGCTCTGGAAGATGTGCTGATCATCACCGGTGAGCTGGACGAGAACCTGTTCCTTGCTGCGCGCAACCTGCACAAGGTTGACGTACGTGATGCAACTGGTATCGACCCGGTTAGCCTGATCGCCTTCGACAAAGTCGTAATGACTGCTGATGCTGTTAAGCAAGTTGAGGAGATGCTGGCATGATTCGTGAAGAACGTCTGCTGAAGGTGCTGCGCGCACCGCACGTTTCTGAAAAAGCGTCTACTGCGATGGAAAAAACTAACACCATCGTTCTCAAAGTTGCTAAAGACGCGACCAAAGCAGAGATCAAAGCTGCTGTGCAGAAACTGTTTGAAGTCGAAGTCGAAGTCGTTAACACCCTGGTTGTTAAAGGGAAAGTTAAACGTCACGGACAGCGTATCGGTCGTCGTAGCGACTGGAAAAAAGCTTACGTCACCCTGAAGGAAGGCCAGAATCTGGACTTCGTCGGCGGCGCTGAGTAAGTCGGAGGAGTAATACAATGGCAGTTGTTAAATGTAAACCGACATCTCCGGGTCGTCGCCACGTTGTTAAAGTGGTCAACCCAGAGCTGCACAAGGGCAAACCTTTTGCTCCGCTGGTTGAAAAAAACAGCAAATCCGGTGGTCGTAACAACAATGGCCGTATCACCACCCGTCATATCGGTGGTGGTCACAAACAGGCCTACCGTATTGTTGACTTCAAACGCAACAAAGATGGTATCCCGGCAGTTGTTGAACGTCTTGAGTACGATCCGAACCGCTCCGCGAACATCGCGCTGGTTCTGTACAAAGACGGTGAGCGCCGTTACATTCTGGCCCCTAAAGGCCTGAAAGCTGGCGACCAGATTCAATCTGGCGTTGATGCTGCAATCAAAGCAGGCAACACCCTGCCGATGCGCAATATCCCGGTTGGTTCTACCGTTCATAACGTAGAAATGAAACCAGGTAAAGGCGGTCAGCTGGCTCGTTCCGCTGGTACTTACGTTCAGATCGTTGCTCGCGATGGTGCTTATGTCACCCTGCGTCTGCGTTCTGGTGAAATGCGTAAAGTCGAAGCAGACTGCCGCGCTACTCTGGGCGAAGTTGGCAATGCTGAGCATATGCTGCGCGTTCTGGGTAAAGCAGGTGCTGCACGCTGGCGTGGTGTTCGTCCTACCGTTCGCGGTACTGCGATGAACCCAGTCGACCACCCACATGGTGGTGGTGAAGGTCGTAACTTTGGTAAGCACCCGGTAACTCCGTGGGGCGTTCAGACCAAAGGTAAGAAGACCCGCAGCAACAAGCGTACTGATAAATTCATCGTACGTCGCCGTAGCAAATAATTTTAGAGGATAAGCCATGCCACGTTCTCTCAAGAAAGGTCCTTTTATTGACCTGCACTTGCTGAAGAAGGTAGAGAAAGCGGTGGAAAGCGGAGACAAGAAGCCCCTGCGCACTTGGTCCCGTCGTTCAACGATCTTTCCTAACATGATCGGTTTGACCATCGCTGTCCATAATGGTCGTCAGCACGTTCCAGTTTTTGTTTCCGACGAAATGGTTGGTCACAAACTGGGTGAATTCGCACCGACTCGTACTTATCGCGGCCACGCTGCTGATAAAAAAGCGAAGAAGAAATAAGGTAGGAGGAAGAGATGGAAACTTTAGCTCAACATCGCCATGCTCGTTCTTCTGCTCAGAAGGTTCGCCTTGTTGCTGACCTGATTCGCGGTAAGAAAGTGTCGCAGGCCCTGGATATTCTGACCTACACCAATAAGAAAGCTGCTGTACTGGTCAAGAAGGTACTGGAATCTGCCATTGCTAACGCTGAACACAACGATGGCGCTGACATTGATGATCTGAAAGTTGCGAAAATTTTCGTAGACGAAGGCCCGAGCATGAAGCGCATTATGCCGCGTGCTAAAGGTCGTGCAGATCGCATCCTGAAGCGCACCAGCCACATTACTGTGGTTGTGTCCGATCGCTGAGACTCTGGAGACTAGCAATGGGTCAGAAAGTACATCCTAATGGTATTCGCCTGGGTATTGTAAAACCATGGAACTCAACCTGGTTTGCGAACACCAAAGAATTCGCTGACAACCTGGACAGCGATTTTAAAGTACGTCAGTACCTGACTAAGGAACTGGCGAAAGCGTCTGTATCTCGCATCGTTATCGAGCGTCCGGCTAAAAGCATCCGTGTGACCATTCACACTGCTCGCCCGGGTATCGTTATCGGTAAGAAAGGCGAAGACGTAGAAAAACTGCGCAAGGTCGTCGCGGATCTCGCTGGCGTGCCTGCACAGATCAATATTGCCGAAGTTCGTAAGCCTGAACTGGACGCTAAATTGGTTGCTGACAGCATCACTTCTCAGCTGGAACGTCGCGTTATGTTCCGTCGTGCTATGAAGCGTGCTGTACAGAACGCAATGCGTCTGGGCGCTAAAGGTATCAAAGTTGAAGTTAGCGGCCGTCTGGGCGGCGCGGAAATCGCACGTACCGAATGGTACCGTGAAGGTCGCGTACCGCTGCACACTCTGCGTGCTGACATCGACTACAACACCTCTGAAGCGCACACCACTTACGGTGTAATCGGCGTTAAGGTATGGATCTTCAAAGGTGAGATCCTGGGTGGTATGGCTGCTGTTGAACAACCGGAACCGGCTGCTCAACCTAAAAAGCAGCAGCGTAAAGGCCGTAAATAAGGAGCGTCGCTGATGTTACAACCAAAGCGTACAAAATTCCGTAAAGTGCACAAAGGCCGCAACCGTGGTCTGGCGCAGGGTACGGATGTTAGCTTCGGCACTTTCGGTCTGAAAGCTGTTGGCCGTGGTCGTCTGACTGCACGTCAGATCGAAGCAGCACGTCGTGCTATGACCCGTGCAGTTAAGCGTCAAGGTAAGATCTGGATCCGTGTATTCCCGGACAAACCGATCACCGAGAAGCCGCTGGAAGTTCGTATGGGTAAAGGTAAAGGTAACGTGGAGTACTGGGTTGCCTTGATTCAGCCGGGTAAAGTCCTTTATGAAATGGACGGCGTACCGGAAGAGCTGGCCCGTGAAGCATTCGGCCTGGCAGCAGCGAAACTGCCGATCAAAACCACCTTTGTAACTAAGACGGTGATGTAATGAAAGCAAAAGAGCTGCGTGAAAAAAGCGTTGAAGAGCTGAACGCTGAGCTGCTGAACCTGCTGCGTGAGCAGTTCAACCTGCGTATGCAGGCTGCAAGTGGCCAGCTGCAACAGACTCATCTGCTGAAGCAAGTGCGTCGTGATGTTGCACGCGTTAAGACTTTACTGACTCAGAAGGCGGGTGCGTAATGACCGATAAAATCCGTACTCTGCAAGGTCGCGTGGTTAGCGACAAAATGGAGAAATCCATTGTTGTTGCTATCGAACGTATGGTGAAACACCCGGTATACGGCAAATTCATCAAGCGTACGACCAAACTGCACGTACATGACGAGAACAACGAATGCGGTATCGGCGACGTGGTTGAAATCCGCGAATGCCGTCCGCTGTCCAAGACTAAGTCCTGGACGCTGGTTCGCGTTGTAGAGAAAGCGGTTCTGTAATAGAGTACGCATTCTCGATACGGATAAACGGCTCAGCGATGAGCCGTTTATTTTTTCTACCCATATCTGATTTGCGGTGTTATAATGCCGCGCCCTCGATATGGGGCTTTTTTAACGACCCTATTTTTGGGTCTCAGTAGTAGTTGACATTAGCGGAGCACTAAAATGATCCAAGAACAGACTATGCTGAACGTCGCCGACAACTCCGGTGCACGTCGCGTAATGTGTATCAAGGTTCTGGGTGGCTCGCACCGTCGCTACGCAGGCGTAGGCGACATCATCAAGATCACCATCAAAGAAGCAATTCCGCGTGGTAAGGTCAAAAAAGGTGATGTGCTGAAGGCGGTAGTGGTGCGCACCAAGAAGGGTGTTCGTCGCCCGGACGGTTCTGTCATTCGCTTCGATGGTAATGCATGCGTTATTTTAAACAATAACAGCGAGCAGCCCATCGGTACGCGTATTTTTGGGCCGGTAACTCGTGAACTTCGTAACGAGAAGTTCATGAAAATTATCTCTCTGGCCCCAGAAGTACTCTAAGGAGCGAATCATGGCAGCGAAAATCCGTCGTGATGACGAAGTTATCGTGTTAACCGGTAAAGATAAAGGTAAACGCGGTAAAGTTAAGAATGTCTTGTCTTCCGGCAAGCTCATTGTTGAAGGTATCAACCTGGTTAAGAAACACCAGAAGCCGGTTCCGGCTCTGAACCAACCAGGCGGCATCGTTGAAAAAGAAGCTGCTATTCAGGTTTCTAACGTTGCAATCTTCAATGCGGCAACCGGCAAGGCTGACCGTGTAGGCTTTAGATTCGAAGACGGCAAAAAAGTCCGTTTCTTCAAATCTAACAGCGAAACTATCAAGTAATTTGGAGTAGTACGATGGCGAAACTGCATGATTACTACAAAGACGAAGTAGTTAAAAAACTCATGACTGAGTTTAACTACAATTCTGTCATGCAAGTCCCTCGGGTCGAGAAGATCACCCTGAACATGGGTGTTGGTGAAGCGATCGCTGACAAGAAACTGCTGGATAACGCAGCAGCCGATCTGACAGCAATCTCCGGTCAAAAACCGCTGATCACCAAAGCACGCAAATCAGTTGCAGGCTTCAAAATCCGTCAGGGCTATCCGATCGGCTGTAAAGTAACTCTGCGTGGCGAACGCATGTGGGAGTTCTTTGAGCGCCTGATCACTATTGCTGTACCGCGTATCCGTGACTTCCGTGGCTTGTCCGCTAAGTCTTTCGACGGTCGTGGCAACTACAGCATGGGTGTCCGTGAGCAGATCATCTTCCCAGAAATCGACTACGATAAAGTCGACCGCGTTCGTGGTTTGGATATTACCATTACCACTACTGCGAAATCTGATGAAGAAGGCCGCGCTCTGCTGGCTGCCTTTGACTTCCCGTTCCGCAAGTAAGGTAGGGTTACTTAATGGCTAAGCAATCAATGAAAGCACGCGAAGTAAAGCGCGTGGCTTTAGCTGATAAATTCTTCGCTAAACGCGCTGAACTGAAAGCTATCATCTCTGATGTGAACGCAACCGACGAAGATCGTTGGAATGCTGTTCTCAAGCTGCAGACTCTGCCGCGTGATTCCAGCCCGTCTCGTCAGCGTAATCGCTGCCGTCAAACAGGTCGTCCGCATGGTTTCCTGCGGAAGTTCGGGTTGAGCCGTATCAAGGTCCGTGAAGCCGCAATGCGCGGTGAAATCCCGGGTCTGAAAAAGGCTAGCTGGTAATTGTCACCAATTGAATCACGGGAGTAAAGACAGATGAGCATGCAAGATCCGATCGCGGATATGCTGACCCGTATCCGTAACGGTCAGGCCGCGAATAAAGCTGCGGTCACCATGCCTTCCTCCAAGCTGAAAGTGGCAATTGCCAACGTGCTGAAGGAAGAAGGCTTTATTGAAGATTTTAAAGTTGAAGGCGACATCAAGCCGGAACTGGAACTGACTCTTAAGTATTTCCAGGGTAAAGCTGTTGTAGAAAGCATTCAGCGTGTCAGCCGCCCAGGTCTGCGCATCTACAAACGTAAAGATGAGCTGCCGAAAGTTATGGCGGGTCTGGGTATCGCGGTTATTTCTACCTCTAAAGGTGTTATGACCGATCGTGCAGCGCGCCAGGCTGGTCTTGGTGGCGAAATTATCTGCTACGTAGCCTAATCGGAGGAAAAAATGTCTCGTGTTGCTAAAGCACCGGTCGTTGTTCCTGCCGGCGTTGATGTAAAAATCAACGGTCAGGTTATTACGATCAAAGGTAAAAACGGCGAGCTGACTCGTACCCTCAACAATGCTGTTGAAGTTAAACATGCAGAAAATGCTCTGACCTTCGGTCCGCGTGATGGTTTCGTGGATGGATGGGCTCAGGCTGGTACCGCGCGTGCCCTGCTGAACTCAATGGTTGTTGGTGTTACCGAAGGCTTCACTAAAAAGCTTCAGCTGGTTGGTGTAGGCTATCGTGCAGCGGTCAAAGGGGATGTAGTAAACCTGGCTTTAGGTTTCTCTCATCCTGTTGAGCATAAACTGCCGGCCGGTATCACTGCAGAATGTCCGACTCAAACTGAAATCGTGCTGAAAGGCGCTGATAAGCAGGTGATCGGCCAGGTTGCAGCAGATCTGCGCGCCTACCGTCGTCCTGAGCCTTATAAAGGCAAGGGTGTTCGTTACGCCGACGAAGTCGTGCGTACCAAAGAGGCTAAGAAGAAGTAAGGTAACACTATGGATAAGAAATCTGCTCGTATCCGTCGTGCGACCCGCGCACGCCGCAAGCTCCAGGAGCTGGGTGCAACTCGCCTGGTGGTACATCGTACCCCGCGTCATATTTACGCACAGGTAATTGCACCGAACGGTTCTGAAGTTCTGGTAGCTGCTTCTACTGTAGAAAAAGCTATCGCTGAACAACTGAAGTACACCGGTAACAAAGACGCGGCAGCAGCTGTGGGTAAAGCTGTTGCTGAACGCGCTCTGGAAAAAGGCATCAAAGATGTTTCCTTTGACCGTTCCGGGTTCCAATATCATGGTCGTGTCCAGGCACTGGCAGATGCTGCCCGTGAAGCTGGCCTTCAGTTCTAAGGTAGAGGTGTAAGATGGCTCACATCGAAAAACAAGCTGGCGAACTGCAGGAAAAGCTGATCGCGGTTAACCGCGTATCTAAAACCGTTAAAGGTGGTCGTATTTTCTCCTTCACAGCTCTGACTGTAGTTGGTGACGGTAACGGTCGCGTTGGTTTTGGTTACGGTAAAGCGCGTGAAGTTCCAGCAGCGATCCAGAAAGCGATGGAAAAAGCCCGTCGCAATATGATTAACGTCGCGCTGAACCACGGCACCCTGCAGCACCCGGTTAAAGGTGTTCACACGGGTTCTCGTGTATTCATGCAGCCAGCTTCCGAAGGTACCGGTATCATCGCCGGTGGTGCAATGCGCGCCGTTCTGGAAGTTGCTGGAGTTCATAACGTTCTGGCCAAAGCATATGGTTCCACCAACCCGATCAACGTGGTTCGTGCAACTATTGATGGCCTGGAAAATATGAATTCTCCAGAAATGGTCGCTGCCAAGCGTGGTAAATCCGTTGAAGAAATTCTGGGGAAATAAACCATGGCAAAGACTATTAAAATTACTCAAACCCGCAGTGCAATCGGTCGTCTGCCGAAACACAAGGCAACGCTGCTTGGCCTGGGTCTGCGTCGTATTGGTCACACCGTAGAGCGCGAGGATACTCCTGCTGTTCGTGGTATGGTCAACGCGGTTTCCTTCATGGTTAAAGTTGAGGAGTAAGAGATGCGTTTAAATACTCTGTCTCCGGCCGAAGGCTCCAAAAAGGCGGGTAAACGCCTGGGTCGTGGTATCGGTTCTGGCCTCGGTAAAACCGGTGGTCGTGGTCACAAAGGTCAGAACTCTCGTTCTGGTGGTGGCGTACGTCGCGGTTTCGAAGGTGGTCAGATGCCTCTGTACCGTCGTCTGCCGAAATTCGGCTTCACTTCTCGTAAAGCGATGATCACCGCAGAAGTTCGTCTGTCTGATCTGGCTCACGTAGAAGGCGATGTTATCGACCTGAACACGCTGAAAGCGGCTAACATTATCGGTATCCAGATCGAATTCGCGAAAGTGATCCTGTCTGGTGAAGTATCTCGTCCGGTAACTGTTCGTGGCCTGCGCGTGACTAAAGGTGCTCGTGCTGCTATCGAAGCTGCTGGCGGTAAAATTGAGGAATAAGTAGCAGATGGCTAAGCAACCGGGATTAGATTTTCAAAGTGCCAAAGGTGGGATTGGCGAACTGAAGCGCAGACTGTTGTTTGTAATCGGTGCGTTGATTGTGTTCCGTATTGGCTCTTTTATTCCGATCCCTGGTATTGATGCCGCTGTACTTGCCAAACTGCTTGAGCAACAGCGAGGCACCATCATTGAAATGTTCAACATGTTCTCTGGTGGTGCTCTCAGCCGTGCTTCTATCTTTGCGTTGGGTATCATGCCGTATATTTCGGCATCGATCATTGTCCAGCTGCTGACGGTTGTTTATCAGCCGTTAGCGGAGCTGAAGAAAGAAGGGGAGTCTGGTCGTCGTAAGATCAGCCAGTACACCCGCTACGGTACTCTGGTGCTGGCGATATTCCAGTCGATCGGTATTGCTACCGGTCTGCCGAATATGCCTGGTATGCAGGGCCTGGTGATTAATCCAGGCTTTGCATTCTATTTCACCGCTGTTGTTAGTCTGGTCTCAGGAACGATGTTCCTGATGTGGCTCGGCGAACAGATTACTGAGCGCGGTATCGGAAACGGTATCTCAATCATTATCTTCGCCGGTATCGTTGCGGGTCTCCCGCCGGCCATCGCCCATACTATCGAGCAAGCGCGTCAAGGCGACCTGCACTTCCTCCTGTTGCTGTTGGTTGCAGTATTAGTATTTGCAGTGACCTTCTTTGTTGTCTTTGTAGAGCGTGGTCAACGCCGAATTGTGGTAAACTACGCTAAACGTCAACAGGGTCGTCGTGTCTATGCTGCACAGAGCACACATTTACCGCTGAAAGTGAATATGGCAGGGGTTATCCCGGCAATCTTCGCTTCCAGTATTATTCTGTTCCCGGCTACCATTACATCATGGTTCGGGGGCGGTACTGGTTGGAACTGGCTGACAACAATTTCGCTGTATTTGCAGCCTGGGCAACCGCTTTATGTGTTACTCTATGCGTCTGCAATCATCTTCTTCTGTTTCTTCTACACGGCGTTGGTTTTCAACCCGCGTGAAACAGCAGATAACCTGAAGAAGTCCGGTGCATTTGTACCAGGAATTCGTCCGGGAGAGCAAACGGCGAAGTATATCGATAAAGTAATGACTCGCCTGACTTTGGTCGGTGCGTTATACATCACTTTTATCTGCCTGATCCCGGAGTTCATGCGTGATGCAATGAAAGTACCGTTCTACTTTGGTGGGACCTCACTGCTTATCGTTGTTGTCGTGATTATGGACTTTATGGCTCAAGTGCAAACTCTGATGATGTCGAGTCAGTACGAGTCTGCATTGAAGAAGGCGAACCTGAAAGGCTACGGCCGCTAACAGGTCGCTCGAGAAGTTACGGAGAGTAAAAATGAAAGTTCGTGCTTCCGTCAAGAAATTATGCCGTAACTGCAAAATCGTTAAGCGTGATGGCGTCATCCGCGTGATTTGCAGTGCCGAGCCGAAGCATAAACAGCGCCAAGGCTGATTTATTCGCATATTTTTCTTGCAAAGTTGGGTTGAGCTGGCTAGATTAGCCAGCCAATCTTTTGTATGTCTGTACGTTTCCATTTGAGTATCCTGAAAACGGGCTTTTCAGCATGGTGCGTACATATTAAATAGTAGGAGTGCATAGTGGCCCGTATAGCAGGCATTAACATTCCTGATCACAAACATACCGTAATCGCATTAACTGCTATTTTCGGTATCGGCAAGACCCGCTCTAAAGCCATCTGTGCTGACACGGGTATCGCTGAAAATGTTAAGATCAGTGAGCTGTCTGAAGAACAAATTGAATCCCTGCGTGAAGCGGTTGGTAAATTTGTCGTTGAAGGTGATCTGCGCCGTGAAATCACCCTGAGCATCAAGCGTCTGATGGACCTTGGTTGCTATCGTGGTTTACGCCATCGTCGTGGTCTTCCGGTTCGCGGTCAGCGTACTAAGACCAACGCACGTACCCGTAAGGGTCCGCGTAAACCGATCAAGAAATAGTCGGGGTGATTGAATAATGGCAAAGGCACCAGTTCGTGCACGTAAGCGTGTAAGAAAACAAGTCTCTGATGGCGTGGCTCATGTCCATGCTTCTTTTAACAACACCATCGTTACCATTACCGATCGTCAGGGTAACGCGCTGGGTTGGGCAACAGCCGGTGGTTCCGGTTTCCGTGGTTCTCGCAAATCCACTCCGTTTGCAGCTCAGGTTGCAGCAGAGCGTTGCGCTGAAGCCGTAAAAGAATACGGCATCAAGAATCTGGAAGTTATGGTCAAAGGTCCGGGTCCAGGTCGCGAATCTACTATTCGTGCACTGAACGCCGCTGGTTTCCGCATCACTAATATTACTGATGTGACTCCGATCCCTCATAACGGTTGTCGTCCGCCGAAAAAACGTCGCGTATAACGCGTTCGTTTCTAGGATTGTTGGAGAAAGAAAATGGCAAGATATTTGGGTCCTAAGCTCAAGCTGAGCCGTCGTGAGGGCACAGACCTGTTCCTTAAGTCTGGCGTTCGCGCGATCGATACCAAGTGTAAAATTGAACAAGCTCCTGGCCAGCACGGTGCGCGTAAACCGCGTCTGTCTGACTATGGTGTGCAGTTGCGTGAAAAGCAAAAAGTTCGCCGTATGTACGGTGTGCTGGAGCGTCAGTTCCGTAACTACTATAAAGAAGCAGCGCGTCTGAAAGGCAACACCGGTGAAAACCTGTTGACTCTGCTGGAAGGTCGTCTGGACAACGTTGTATACCGTATGGGCTTCGGCGCGACTCGTGCTGAATCACGTCAGCTGGTTAGCCACAAAGCTATCATGGTAAACGGTCGTGTTGTTAACATCGCTTCTTATCAGGTTAAAGCGAATGACGTTGTCAGCATTCGTGAGAAAGCGAAAAAGCAATCTCGCGTGAAAGCCGCTCTGGAGCTGGCTGAGCAGCGTGAAAAGCCAACCTGGCTGGAAGTTGATGCTGGCAAGATGGAAGGTACGTTCAAGCGTCAGCCGGAACGTTCTGATCTGTCTGCGGACATTAACGAACACCTGATCGTCGAGCTTTACTCCAAGTAAAGCTTAGTACCAAAGAGAGGACACAATGCAGGGTTCTGTGACAGAGTTTCTAAAACCGCGCCTGGTCGATATCGAGCAAGTGAGTTCGACGCACGCCAAGGTGACCCTTGAACCTTTAGAGCGTGGCTTTGGCCATACTCTTGGTAACGCACTGCGCCGTATTCTGCTCTCATCGATGCCGGGTTGCGCGGTGACCGAGGTTGAGATTGATGGTGTACTTCATGAGTACAGCACCAAAGAAGGCGTTCAGGAAGATATCCTTGAAATCCTGCTCAACCTGAAAGGGCTGGCGGTGAGAGTTCAGGGTAAAGATGAAGTTATCCTTACTTTGAACAAATCTGGCATTGGCCCTGTGACCGCAGCCGACATTACCCATGACGGTGATGTCGAAATCGTCAAGCCGCAACATGTGATCTGCCACCTGACCGATGAGAACGCAGCTATTAGCATGCGTATCAAAGTTCAGCGCGGTCGCGGTTATGTGCCGGCTTCTGCCCGAATTCATTCGGAAGAAGATGAGCGCCCAATCGGCCGTCTGCTGGTCGACGCATGCTACAGCCCTGTAGAGCGTATTGCCTACAATGTTGAAGCAGCGCGTGTAGAACAGCGTACCGACCTGGACAAGCTGGTCATCGAAATGGAAACCAACGGCACAATCGATCCTGAAGAGGCGATTCGTCGTGCGGCAACCATCCTGGCAGAACAACTGGAAGCTTTCGTTGATTTACGTGATGTACGTCAGCCGGAAGTGAAAGAAGAGAAACCAGAATTCGATCCGATCCTGCTGCGCCCTGTTGACGATCTCGAATTGACTGTCCGCTCTGCTAACTGCCTTAAGGCAGAAGCTATCCACTATATCGGTGATCTGGTACAGCGTACCGAGGTTGAGTTGCTGAAAACGCCGAACCTGGGTAAAAAATCTCTTACTGAGATTAAAGACGTGCTGGCTTCACGTGGTTTGTCTCTGGGCATGCGCCTGGAAAACTGGCCACCGGCAAGCATTGCTGACGAGTAACCGGATCACAGGTTAAGGTTTTACTGAGAAGGATAAGGTCATGCGCCATCGTAAGAGTGGTCGTCAACTGAACCGCAACAGCAGCCATCGCCAGGCTATGTTCCGTAACATGGCTGGTTCGCTGGTTCGTCATGAAATCATCAAGACGACCCTGCCGAAAGCGAAAGAACTGCGTCGCGTAGTTGAGCCGCTGATTACTCTTGCCAAGACTGATAGCGTTGCTAATCGTCGTCTGGCATTCGCCCGTACTCGTGATAACGAGATCGTGGCAAAACTGTTTAACGAGCTGGGCCCGCGTTTCGCGAGCCGCGCCGGTGGTTACACTCGTATTCTGAAGTGTGGCTTCCGTGCAGGCGACAACGCGCCGATGGCATACATCGAGCTGGTTGATCGCTCTGAATCGAAAGCAGAAGCTGCTGCAGAGTAATCTGTAGTAACGTAAAAAAACCCGCTCCGGCGGGTTTTTTTATATCCTCCCTATTCCTGCTTGTTTACAATATCTGCATTATTTTTGTTCATCCCCGGAGCCTTATGATGTGGTTACTGGATCAGTGGGCAGAACGCCATATTCTTGATGCACAGCACAAAGGTGAGTTTGATAACCTGCCGGGAAGTGGGGAGCCACTGACTCTGGACGATGACTCGCATGTGCCGCCTGAGCTACGCGCAGGCTATCGATTACTCAAGAATGCGGGTTGTTTACCTCCCGAACTTGAGCATCGTAAAGAAGCCGTGATGCTCAATGACTTACTTAAAGGCGTTCAGGAGCGCGATCCCCGCTATGCTGAGCTGAGCCGTCGTCTGGCGCTGCTCGAGTTAAAGCTGCGGCAGGCGGGCTTGAACACTGACTTTCTGCGTGGGGATTACGCGGATAAGTTGCTGCAAAAGATTAATGAGGAGTAATCATGTACCGCATAGGTGAACTGGCTAAATTGGCTGACGTTACTCCCGATACCATCCGCTATTATGAAAAACAGCAGATGATGGATCATAACGTGCGCACTGAAGGTGGATTTCGTCTCTATTCGGATAACGATCTACAGAGGCTGCGTTTTATTCGCTATGCCAGGCAGCTTGGTTTTACGCTGGAATCGATCCGCGAACTTCTCTCGATCCGCATCGATCCGGAACATCATACCTGTCAGGAATCTAAAGGCATTGTGCAGGCTCGTTTAAGTGAAGTGGAATCCCGGATTAAAGAGTTACAAGCCATGCGTCGTTCTTTGCAGCGCCTCAATGATGCTTGCTGCGGCACAGCGCACAGCAGCGTCTATTGCTCAATTCTTGAAGCACTGGAACAGGGCGCCAGCAGTCATAATCCAGCACGTTGATTTTTTCATCAGACGCGTCTACACTCACGCCGATTTCTTTTACATATCTGGAGAGCTTATGAGCCGCTATCAGCATACTAAAGGGCAAATAAAAGATAACGCCCTTGAGGCACTACTTCATGACCCGTTATTCAGGCAGCGAGTTGAAAAGAACAAGAAAGGGAAAGGCAGCTATCAAAGAAAAGAAAAACATGCAGGACAGAATGGTCGGGAGGCCAGTGGCAAGAAAGTAAATGACTTTTTTACCACTGGTCTTCTGCTTTTAAGGCTTCTTAAGAACGATTGTTTTGTTCTTTCAGCAGGTCACGAATTTCGCTAAGCAGGACTTCTTCTTTGGTTGGCGCCGGTGGTGCTGCCGGGGCCTCTTCCTTTTTCCTGTTCAGTTTATTCATCAGTTTGATTGCCATAAAAATAGCAAACGCCACGATAATAAAATCGAACACGTTCTGAATGAATACGCCGTAATGCATGACGACCGCCGGGATGTCGCCCTGGGCATCCCGTAGCGTCACGGCAAACTGTTTAAAGTCGATTCCGCCAATGAGTAAGCCTAGCGGCGGCATAATAATATCGGCAACTAACGACGATACGATTTTACCAAATGCTGCACCAATGATGACACCGACTGCCAAATCAACCACATTCCCGCGCATCGCAAATTCGCGAAATTCTTTTAAAAAACTCATTTTATTCTCCTTGAGCCAGCTGACACTGATAAGTTTAACAAATGTATTACTATTTTCCATTACCACGAAATAATTGCAGAAAAATATTATCCTTTGATATATAAGGGATAAAAGAAAGGCGTCTTGTCGACGCCTGCGAACTACAAAAAGAAAGGACTTGGCTGGAATAGTCTTTCGACGTCAGAGATGAATTTTTTGTCAGTCAGGAACATAACGACATGATCCCCTTGCTCAATACGCAGATTGTTATTCGCTATCATTACATCATTACCGCGTACAACGGCGCCAATAATTGTTCCGGGGGGAAGCTTAATCTCATCGATAGCGCGTCCAACCACCCGTGAAGTACTTTCATCTCCGTGCGCGACAGCTTCAATAGCCTCTGCGACACCGCGGCGTAGGGAGGAAACGCCGACAATATCGGCTTTACGCACATGGCTGAGCAGCGCAGAGATGGTTGCCTGCTGCGGTGATATTGCAATGTCGATCACGCTCCCCTGAACAAGATCGACGTAGGCACGACGCTGGATCAGCACCATCACCTTTTTTGCCCCCATGCGCTTTGCGAGCATGGCAGACATAATATTGGCTTCGTCATCGTTGGTGACGGCAATGAAAAGATCGACTTGATCGATATGTTCCTCAGCCAGCAATTCTTGATCTGAAGCATCGCCGTAGAAGACGATCGTATTTTGCAGCTTTTCTGCAAGCTCTGCGGCACGCTGCTGATTACGTTCAATCAGTTTGACGCTGTAATCTTTCTCCAGCTTATGGGCGAGCCCGGCGCCAATGTTTCCGCCGCCAACCAGCATGATGCGCTTATACGGCTTTTCGAGGCGCTGGAGTTCGCTCATGACGGCGCGAATATGCTGCGAAGCGGCGATGAAAAACACTTCATCACCGGCTTCGACAATGGTTGAACCTTGTGGCCTGATGGGGCGATCGTGGCGGAAGATAGCGGCTACGCGTGTGTCAATATGCGGCATATGTTCGCGCATAGTTGAAAGTGCGTTTCCCACTAAAGGACCGCCATAATAGGCTTTAACGACTGCGAGGCTTACTTTTCCTTCGGCAAAATTGACAACCTGCAGCGCGCCTGGATACTCAATCAGGCGGTGAATGCTGTCAATGACCAGTTGCTCTGGCGCGATGAGGTGGTCAATAGGAACCGCTTCTGAGTGGAAAAGTTTATCGGCATCACGCACATAATCCGGGGAGCGGATGCGAGCAATACGGTTTGGGGTATTAAACAGCGAATAGGCGACCTGGCAGGCCACCATATTCGTTTCATCTGAGCTGGTCACTGCGACCAGCATATCAGCGTCATCCGCACCCGCCTCACGCAGCACGCGTGGATGCGAGCCGTGGCCCTGAACCACTCTGAGATCAAATTTGTCCTGAAGACTGCGAAGGCGGTCGCCATTCGTGTCTACCAGCGTAATATCGTTGTTCTCTCCGACAAGGTTTTCTGCCAGAGTTCCACCGACCTGCCCTGCGCCCAATATGATAATTTTCATCAGTCGCGACTCGTTATCTCATTACTTTTTGATTAGCTTAGCGTAAAAGAAGCCGTCACCTTCTTCAGCACCTGGCAAATTTTGCTGGCCCGGCAAATCTGCGCTGCCGGTTTCGCTGAGAACCGCATCCGCAGTACGCTGCAGGAAGGCTTTAATTTGCTGGCTGTTCTCTTCCGGCAATACCGAACACGTTGCGTAAACCAGAGTCCCACCAGTTTTCAAATGCGGCCATACGGCATCCAGAATTTCAGACTGCAGCTGGGCCAGTTCCGCGATATCACGATCCCGGCGCAGCCACTTGATATCCGGATGACGGCGAATGACGCCGGTGGCGGAACAAGGGGCGTCCAGCAGAATACGATCGAACTGCTGCTCTCCACACCATTGGGCTGGATAACGGCCATCACCTTGTTTAACGGTGGCCTTCATGCCCAGACGCTTCAGGTTGTCATAGACGCGGGAGAGTCGCTGCTCATCAACATCGACGGCCAGCACCTGTGCTTCGGGCGCCGCTTCGAGAATATGCGTGGTTTTACCCCCCGGTGCCGCGCACAGATCCAGAATTTGCTCGCCGTTTTTTGGATCAAGAAATGTGATGCAGCCCTGAGCGGAGGCATCCTGAACGGTAACCCAACCCTCTTCAAACCCCGGCAATGCGTGGACCGGCACCGGTGTTTCCATGCGCACAGCGTCAGGGTAAGCAGGATGAGTAAAACCTTTCATTCCCGCCTCTTCCAGCAGTGCCAGCCAGCTATCGCGCGGATGGTGGACACGGTTTACGCGCAACCACATTGGCGGGCGCTGGTTGTTCGCTTCCACGATCGCTTCCCACTGTGCTGGATAGGCTTTCTGCAGACGTTTCAACAACCAGGACGGATGTAAAAAGCGAATTTCGCTACGAGAAAATTCAGATAACAGTTCTTCCTGCTGGCGCTGAAACTGGCGCAATACGCCGTTAATCAACCCTTTGAGCTGCGGGCGCTTAATCGCTACTGCGCCTTCAACCGTTTCCGCCAATGCAGCATGAGGAGGAATCCGTGTGTACAGCAGTTGGTAAATGCCGACCATAATGAGGTAGTGCACAACACGCTGTTTACCCGTCATCGGCCGGGACATGAGCTTGCCGATCAGCCAATCTAACTGGGAAAGGGTACGTAGCACGCCAAAGCAGAGTTCCTGAAGCAGCGCTTTGTCTTTATCGGATACTTTTTGTTGCAGCGGGGGCAGAACGTTGCTCAGGGATTGCCCTTTTTCGAGAACCTGTTCAACGGCCTGCGCTGCCAGGCTGCGTAAATTGAGTTGTTTTTTCATAAGCACAAAATAAAAATGCCCGGCAACACCGGGCGTATTAAGAAGGGCGCGTCAGACCAGACGGTTGCCAGGAGCGAACCATTCCCGCCGCGAGTTTAATAGATCCTGAGCACTCATTGCTTTTTTCCCGGCAGGCTGTAGCGAGAGTAAATTCAGCACGCCGTCGCTGGTCGCCACCTGAATCCCCTGTTTTGTCGCTTCAATGATGGTCCCCGGTTCGGCTGTAGTGGCCACATCGATAACCGACGCCTGCCAGACTTTTACCGGCTGGCCATCAATTTCTATCCAGCTCATTGGCCACGGGTTAAAGGCGCGAATGCAGCGTTCTAACTGAGCGGCTGGAAGAGACCAGTCGATACGCGCTTCTTCTTTGCTGAGTTTTTGCGCATGGGTAACCAGCGCTTCATCCTGTACAACCGGTTTCGCGGTACCTGCAGCAAGCTGCTTGAGGGTTTCGATCAGCCCCTGCGGCCCCAGGTTAGCCAGCTTGTCGTACAGCGTTCCGCTGGTGTCTTCGGCCGTGATTGGGCACGCAAGTTTATAGAGCATATCACCCGTATCGAGACCGACATCCATCTGCATGATGGTGACACCGGTCTCGGTATCGCCAGCCCACAGCGAACGCTGAATGGGCGCCGCGCCGCGCCAGCGCGGAAGCAACGAACCGTGAACGTTAATGCAGCCCAGGCGCGGCATATCCAGCACGGCTTTTGGTAGAAGGAGCCCATAGGCTACGACGACCATGACGTCTGCACGCAGATCGGAGACGAGCTGCTGATTTTCCTGCGGACGTAGTGAAGCTGGCTGGAATACCGGTATGCCTTTTTCTTCAGCAAGAACTTTCACCGGGCTGGGCATGAGTTTTTTACCACGACCTGCCGGACGGTCCGGTTGGGTGAAGACGCCAACAACGTTGTGTCCAGAGGACAGCAGCGCGTCGAGATGACGTGCTGCAAAGTCAGGGGTGCCGGCAAAAATAATACGTAGTGAGTCTGACACGTTTATTCTCGTCCTTAAGCTCGAGCATTCAGACGGTCAAGTTTCTCAACTTTTTGACGAATGCGTTGTTGCTTGAGCGGTGACAGGTAATCAATGAACAGCTTACCGACGAGGTGATCCATCTCGTGCTGAATGCAGATGGCCAGCAGACCGTCGGCTTCAAGCTCAAAAGGTTTGCCTTCGCGATCGAGCGCGCGGATTTTCACTTTTTCTGCACGCGGCACTAAAGCACGCTGTTCAGGAATAGAGAGGCAGCCCTCTTCAATGCCTGTTTCTCCGCTTTTTTCCAGCAGCTCAGGGTTAATTAATACCAGCTGCTCTTCACGATTTTCTGATACATCAATAACAATAATTCGCTGGTGAATATCCACCTGCGTTGCGGCCAGACCGATACCTTCTTCAGCATACATCGTCTCGAACATATCATCGACGATACGCTGAATTTCTGCATTTACTTCTTCTACCGGCTTTGCGACTTTGCGAAGGCGCTCGTCCGGAATATGTAACACTTGCAAAACTGACATAGTTATCCAGAGTTGTGTTCAGGAGTTGGAAAGATTATTACCTCTATTCTAGACAAAACCCCCTGCAATTGACAGTCTCGCTGTCCAATCGCAAAGATTGTTAAAGTCGCTTGTGGCAGGGGGATAGGGATGACGCCCAGGGAAATTTGGTTACGTTTGATGAGGGTGAGCAGCCTGTATGGCGAGAGTGCTATCAGTGCCGCCCGTCAGCTATGTGCATCTGCGACGTTAGGTCGAGAAGATTTGCGAGCCTGTGGCTTGAGCCTGGCGCAATCGAAGCATTTCCTCAGCGTTAACCAATGCGAGATAGATGCCACGCTGCAATGGCTGGAGCGACCAAATTGCTATCTACTGACTGCCGAAGATCCGCTTTACCCACCCCAGCTGCGGGCGATTGTCGACTTTCCTTGCGCTCTTTTAGTATGTGGAGACCCTGCGCTACTGAGCAGCCGGCAGCTGTCCGTCATTGGGAGCCGGGCGCATTCATGGTATGGCGCTCGTTGGGGGAAACTCTTTAGCGAAGCTTTAGCACGTTATGGTATTACGATCACGAGCGGCCTGGCCCTTGGCATTGATGGAATTGCTCATCGTGGTGCGCTGGAAGGGAAAGGTAAAACGGTTGCTGTTTTAGGGAATGGCTTAAGAGAGATCTATCCTCGCCGTCATCAGGCGCTAGCGGAACAGATTACAAACAGCTGCGGCGCCATCATTTCGGAGTTTCCGCTGTTTACCCCGCCCCTGCCGGGCAACTTTCCTCGCCGTAACCGGATTATCAGTGGGCTAAGTGCCGGCGTGTTGGTTATTGAGGCGGCCCTGAAAAGCGGCTCATTAGTGACGGTTCGTTATGCTCTGGAGCAGGGAAGGGATGTGTTTGCCCTGCCAGGGCCGATTGGCAGCCCGGGTTCAGAAGGTCCCCACTGGCTTATCAAGCAGGGCGCGATTCCCGTGACAGCCCCGGAAGACATCGTCGAATACTGGCGGGATGAGCTGCCATATGTTCTTCCTGAACCAGATGACGCAAATAATTGCGGTAATCGGCCTTCTGTAGCATTGCCATTTCCAGAGCTCCTGGCTAACGTAGGAGATGAGGTAACACCTGTTGACGTTGTCGCTGAACGTGCCGGCCAATCTGTGCCAGTAACCGTAGCCCAGCTACTAGAACTGGAGTTAGCAGGCTGGATCGCAGCTGTACCCGGCGGCTATGTCCGATTAAGGAGGGCAAGCCATGTTCGACGTACTGATGTATCTGTTTGAAACTTACATCCATAACGAAGCAGAAATGCGCGTGGATCAGGACAAGCTGACTCGGGATCTGACCGATGCCGGTTTTGAACGAGAAGATATCTATAACGCCCTGATGTGGCTGGAGAAACTGGCTGATTACCAGGAGGGGCTTGTTGCGCCAATGCAGCTTGCTTCTGACCCACTCTCGTTACGAGTCTACACCGACGAGGAGTGCCTGCGTCTTGATGCAAGCTGCCGGGGATTCTTATTATTCCTTGAGCAAATTCAGGTGTTGAACCTCGAAACACGGGAAATGGTGATTGAGCGTGTACTGGCGCTGGATACGGCAGAGTTCGATCTGGAAGATCTCAAATGGGTGATCCTGATGGTGCTGTTCAATATTCCCGGTTGCGAAAATGCCTACCAGCAAATGGAAGAATTACTCTTTGAAGTAAATGAAGGTATGCTGCACTAACTTTTTTGCTGCGACATTAGAATTGTTATGACCAAAACAGCGCTGTTCTCGGTGCGTAAAAACGAACCCTGCCCGCAGTGTGGGGCTGAACTGGTAATACGCTCCGGGAAACACGGGCCTTTTCTCGGCTGCTCGCATTATCCTGACTGTGACTATGTCCGGCCCCTGAAAAATCAGGCGGACGGACATATTGTCAAAGTTCTGGAGGGGCAAACGTGCCCGTCTTGCGGCGCAGTGCTGGTACTACGCCAGGGGCGTTTTGGTATGTTTATCGGTTGTAGCAGCTATCCAAATTGCGAACATACTGAACTTATCGATAAGCCGGATGAAACCGCAATTGCCTGCCCACAGTGCGGGCAAGGGCATTTGGTTCAGCGCCGCTCACGTTTTGGAAAAAACTTCCATTCCTGCGATCGTTACCCCGATTGCCAGTTCGTCATAAACTTCAGGCCAGTGGCGGGCGAGTGTCCAGAGTGTCATTACCCGTTGCTAATCGAAAAGAAAACGGCGCAGGGCGTTAAACGCTTCTGTGCCAGCAAACAATGTGGAAAGCCGATACCGGCGGAATAAATCTGTGAATAATAACCTGCCCTCAGAAGCCATCGTACGTGCTGTGGCGCTTCTGAATAATGAACATGTCATCGCCTATCCAACAGAAGCCGTTTTTGGCGTCGGTTGCGATCCCGATAGCGAAAAGGCCGTCATGAGCCTGCTTGCACTTAAACAGCGTCCCGTTGAAAAGGGGCTGATCCTGATTGCGGCGAACTTCGAGCAACTCAAACCCTATATTGACGATACGCAACTTAGCGATGAGCAGCTGGAGACGATTTTTTCTTGCTGGCCAGGGCCTGTGACATTTGTCTTCCCCGCTTGCGCTTCAACGCCGCGTTGGTTGACGGGGCGCTTCAATTCACTGGCTGTGCGAGTCACGGATCATCCGCTGGTGGTCGAACTGTGTAATGCTTACGGAAAACCGCTGGTTTCAACCAGCGCAAATTTGTCTGGCCAGCCTCCTTGCCGCACGACGGCAGAAGTTTATGCGCAGTTTGGCGCTGATTTCCCGGTCGTTGACGGGGCTACGGGAGGGCGTCAAAACCCATCTGAAATACGTGATGCCTTGACGGGCGAACTCTTCCGCCAGGGGTAACTCATGGAAACTTATGCCGTCTTCGGACACCCTATTGCCCATAGCAAGTCGCCATCTATTCATCGGCTTTTTGCCCAGCAGTTGCAAATTACGCATCCCTATGGCCGTATCCTGGCTCCGCTCGATGATTTCGTTACGACTCTCGATACCTTCTTTAATGAAGGCGGTAAGGGAGCGAACGTCACCGTGCCTTTTAAAGAAGAGGCCTTCGCGCGAGCAGATGAGCTAACCGAACGCGCAGCGCTGGCCGGTGCGGTCAATACGCTTAAACGGTTGGAGGATGGCCGCCTGCTGGGGGACAATACCGATGGTATTGGACTACTGAGCGATCTGGAACGGCTGGGTTTTATTAAACCAGGATTCCGGGTATTGCTTATTGGCGCAGGTGGGGCTTCACGCGGCGTTTTGCTTCCTCTCCTGTCGCTGGATTGTGCCGTGACTATTGTTAATCGTACCTATTCTCGCGCCCATGAACTGGCTACGCTTTTTGCTCATACCGGCAGCGTCCGCGCTTTGGATATAGAAGCATTAGGCGGTCAGGAATTTGATCTCATTATTAATGCGACATCCAGCGGTATTGACGGCGGTGTTCCCGCGATCCCTGTTACCTTAATAAATCCCCATGTCTGTTGTTACGACATGTTTTACCAGAAAGGTAGTACGCCATTTTTATCCTTATGCCAGCAACACGGTGCGACAAAATGCGCTGATGGGTTGGGAATGCTGGTGGCGCAGGCTGCTCATGCGGTGCTGTTGTGGCACGGCGTTCTGCCAGAAATTACGCCAGTCATTGCGGCTTTGCAGAAGGAACTGAATGCATGAACCAGGCAATTCAGTTTCCAGACAGAGAGGTATGGGATGAAGCGCGTCAATGTATCGCTTTTCCTGCATTAGTTAACGGCATGCAGCTTACCTGCGCCTTAACGCTAACGGTGCTCAAGAAGCGTTTTGGCGGTGAAGAGCCGGCGCAATGGCTGGCCGCTTTTCGTGAACATCGCTGGGATCTGGAAGATGAAGCCCAGGATCTCATTCTCGACCAGCAAGAAGATGCTCAAGGTTGGATCTGGTTTTCCTGAGCCAGGTAATCACCTTTCCACTTTACATAGTTGTTCGCTGAATATTGTAGCCCGGCAATTTCCGCCTCTGTCAGGGGGCGTATCTGTTTTACCGGGTTACCAAAGTAAAGATAGCCACTCTTGAGACGTTTGTTCTGAGGCACCAGACTGCCAGCCCCAATCATTATATCGTCTTCAACAATCACGCCATCCAACAAAATCGAACCCATACCGACCAGGACCCGGTTACCAATAGTGCAGCCGTGTAGCATCACCTTATGACCGACGGTAACATCATCGCCAATGATAAGTGGATTGCCGTGTGGATTAGATGAAGACTTATGCGTGACATGTAAGACGCTACCGTCCTGAATGTTAGTGCGGGCGCCTATTTCCACATAGTTCACATCACCGCGAATGGCGACCAGAGGCCAGATACTGACATCGTCAGCTATTCTGACATCGCCGATCACCACGCTGCTGCTGTCGATCATCACGCGTAGGCCCGTTTTAGGGAATAAATCTTTATAACGACGCAAGCTGGTGGTCATGGTTACCTCAATAAAAGAAGGGAGTGCAGAGACTTTGGTTGCTTTTCTGGCCGTCTGCAACCCCTTATTGTGGTAAAAATTGAGCAAATTGAGCAAGAACGCCGCGAAGCGGCTGAAAAAACATCATTTGGAAAAAAAGATCGAAAAAAGGCTTGTGCAAAAAAATGGGATCCCTATAATGCGCTCCCACTGACACGGCAGATGTGAATCACTTCACAAACAACCGGGTCGGTTGAAGAGAAAAAATCCTGAAATAACGGGTTGACTCTGAAAGAGGAAAGCGTAATATACGCCACCTCGCAACGGTGAGCGAAAGCCGCGTTGCACT
>NZ_JAWXQV010000052.1:0-86212 GCF_033843325.1 Klebsiella sp. JN_Kp126
CCTGTGACCCCATCATTATGAGTGATGTGCTCTAACCAGCTGAGCTACGTAGCCATCTTTTTGCGCGTTACCTTATCGGCGTTGCGGGGCGCATTATGCGTATTGAGCCTTGAAGCGTCAACCCCTTTTTCATCGAAAATGGACTGAACGTAACTGTTTGGTTAGGTTGCGAACAGCGTGGTGCAATAATCGGCAATTATTGGTTATTTATCGTTTTTAACGGCTTAAATAAGGCACAAAACAAAAACGGACCCCGAAGAGTCCGTTTTGAAAACAGCGTCGGTTAGTAGGCCGACTGGTGTACGCCAACCGCGCGTCCCGACGGATCGTTCATTTTTTTGAAAGATTCGTCCCACTCAATCGCTTTTGCTGAAGAGCATGCGACGGAAGGGCCGCCAGGAACGCATTCGGCCGCGCTCGGTACCGGGAACAGCTCTTCGAAAATCTCACGGTACAGATACGCTTCTTTCGAGGAAGGCGTGTTGTACGGGAAGCGGAAGCTGGCGGTTTCCAGCTGCCGATCGGAAATCTGTTCAGCGGCCACTTCTTTTAAGGTGTCGATCCAGCTGTAACCAACGCCATCAGAGAACTGTTCTTTCTGGCGCCAGGCGACGCTCGCCGGCAGGTAAGATTCAAAACATTCACGCAAGACATGTTTTTCCATTTTACCGTTGCCGCACATTTTATCCTGCGGGTTGATACGCATCGCCACGTCGAGGAATTTCTTATCCAGGAACGGAACGCGCGCTTCAACGCCCCAGGCGGACATCGCTTTGTTGGCGCGAGCGCAGTCAAACATATGCAGCGCCTGCAGTTTGCGCACGGTCTCTTCGTGCAGCTCTTTGGCGTTGGGCGCTTTATGGAAATAGAGGTAGCCGCCAAATACTTCGTCAGAACCTTCGCCGGACAGCACCATTTTGATGCCCATGGCTTTGATTTTACGCGACATCAGATACATTGGCGTTGACGCGCGAATCGTCGTCACGTCGTAGGTTTCAATGTGATAGATAACATCGCGAATCGCGTCCAGGCCTTCCTGCACCGTAAAGTGGATCTCGTGGTGTACGGTACCCAGATGGTTAGCCACTTCCTGCGCGGCTTTCAGGTCGGGGGCGCCCTCCAGGCCGACGGCGAAGGAGTGCAGCTGCGGCCACCAGGCTTCTGATTTTTCCTGATCTTCGACGCGGCGCGCGGCATATTTTTTGGTGATGGCGGAAATCACCGATGAATCCAGGCCGCCGGAGAGCAGTACGCCGTACGGAACATCGGACATCAGGTGGCTTTTCACCGACTCTTCCAGCGCCTGACGCAGTTCGTTTTTGTCCGTGACGTTGTCTTTGACCGCGTCGTAGTCGAACCAGTCGCGCTGGTAGTACTCGCGGATTTCGCCATCTTTGCTCCACAGGTAGCTGCCTGCCGGGAACTCTTTAATCGTGCGGCAAACCGGAACCAGCGCTTTCATTTCAGAGGCAACGTAGAAGTTACCGTGTTCGTCGTGACCCATATACAGCGGGATGATGCCGATGTGGTCGCGACCAATCAGATACGCGTCTTTTTCGCTGTCGTAGAGAGCGAAAGCAAACATCCCCTGCAAATCGTCGAGGAAGTCCGGGCCTTTTTCCTGATACAGCGCGAGGATAACTTCGCAGTCGGAACCGGTCTGGAACGCATAGCGGTCGCCGTATTCCGCGCGCAGCGCCTGGTGGTTGTAGATTTCACCGTTGACGGCGAGAGCGTGAGTTTTAGCGGCGTTATACAGCGGCTGCGCGCCGGCGTTGACGTCGACGATCGACAGGCGTTCATGCGCCAGGATGGCTTTATCGCAGGCATAGACGCCGGACCAGTCCGGACCACGGTGGCGCATCAGTCGGGAAAGCTCCAGTGCCTTTTTACGCAGCTCACCCGCGTCAGTTTTAATATCCAGTACGCCAAAAATCGAACACATAGCCTTCTCCGTTACCCTGTCTTGTTTGATGTTGTGCAGACTTCGTCTTATTGCGAAGCCTCAGTGCATGCTTTAGAAAATGCCGCAAAGGCGCGGAGGGCGCAAGGGGTTTACGGCAGTAAAAGGAAATAATGCAATTGTGATTGTCGAATAGTGAAAAAAGAGTACGTTTTGAGCGCTTTTGTTGCTGAATATTTAGTGATGGCGCTTTTTTTTTAGATAAAAGCGTTCAGGAGAGGCTTAGAAATAAGAAACCACGTCGCAGGACGTGGTTTTATTTAGAAGATATCGATTTCCGCAACGGAGGGATAAATCCAGGAAGGGCGGAACGGCATGCTGTCGATATCATCGAGCGTGGCAACCCCGGAAAGTACCAGAATGGTTTCCAGACCGGCCTGGAAGCCTGCCAGAATATCCGTTCGCAGGTTATCGCCGACGATCACCGTCTGTTCCGAATGCGCCTGCATTTTATTGAGCGCGGAGCGGATAATCCACGGGCTCGGTTTCCCCACGTAGAACGGCTTACGACCGGAGATTTTTTCTATACCGGCGCACAGCGCCCCGCAGGCCGGGTAGTAGCCGCGACCGTGGGTATCCGGGTTAGTGGCGATAAAGCGCGCGCCGTTGGCGACAAAAAAAGCGGCCTTATGCATCATCTCCCAGTTAAAGGAGCGCGTCTCACCGACGATAACAAAATCCGGATTGACGTCGGTGATGGTAAAGCCGGCTTTGTACAGTTCGTGAATCAGCGCGCCTTCCCCGACCACATAGGCTTTTTTGCCTTCCTGGCGACGCAGAAAATCCGCCGTGGCCATTGCTGAGGTATAAAAGGCGGTATCAGGAACATCGATTCCCGCCGTCGCAAAGCGGTTTGCCAGATCCTGACCGGTTTGAGAAGGGTAGTTGGTCAGCATCACCAGCGGCATCTCTTTCTCGAGTATGCGTTTGATGAATTCAGCGGCGCCCGGCACGGCCACATTGTCGTGCATCAGCACGCCGTCAATATCACAAATTACGTTTTGAATGGTCATGAACTGTCCGACATCGTTGGAGAAAGGCGAAACTATAAAGCGGCTTTAGCTTTCCAGCAAACGCTGGAGCAGAGTCCCGTTGAGCATCGCACGCTTTACCAGGGCAAAAGCGCCAATGGCTGAGCGATGATCGAGCGTGGATCGCACTACCGGCAGGTTTTTGCGAAACGCCTTCAGCGCCTGGGTATTAATACAGCCTTCGATTGCCGGCAGAAGGACTTTTTCCGCTTCCACGATCTCCCCGGCAATCACCACTTTTTGCGGATTAAACAGGTTAATGGCGATAGCGATGGTTTTACCCAGATGGCGGCCAACGTGCTCGATCACCTCACAGGCCAGCGCATCGCCTTTATTCGCGGCTTTGCAGATCGTTTTGATCGAACAGTCATCGAGGGAGATTTTGCTCTGATAACCCTGTTCCAGCAGATGACGAACGCGATGTTCAATAGCGGCATTGGCGGCGACGGTTTCCAGACAGCCGAAGTTACCGCAGTGGCAGCGCTCGCCTAACGGGTCGACCTGGATATGGCCGATTTCCCCGACGTTACCGTTACGGCCAATAAAAATCCGCCCGTTGGAGATGATCCCTGCGCCGGTTCCGCGGTGTACGCGCACCAGAATGGAGTCTTCACAGTCGTGGCTCGCACCAAAATAGTGCTCCGCCAGCGCGAGGCTACGAATATCGTGGCCGACGTAGCAGGTAACTTTAAAGCGTTTTTCCAGCGCTTCAACCAGCCCCCAGTTTTCCACCTGAATGTGCGGCATATAGCGAATGACGCCGCTTTCCGGATCGACCAGCCCCGGCAGGATCACCGAAATAGCGATCAGCTCGCGGATTTTACGCTGACAGCTTTCCATAAAGGTGGCGATGATGTTAAGCAGGGCGTGTTCCAGCGTTTCCTGAGTTCTTTCCGGCAGCGGGTAGTGCTCTTCTTCAAGAGTCTTGCTGCTTAAATCATAGAGGGTCAGGGTGGCGTCGTAGCGGCCAAGGCGTACGCCGATGGCGTGGAAGCCGCGGGTTTCGGCAACAATGGAGATGGCGCGGCGGCCCCCGGTGGAGGCCTGCTGATCGACTTCTTTGATCAGTCCGCGTTCAATAAGCTGACGCGTAATTTTGGTTACGCTGGCAGGGGCAAGCTGGCTTTGTTCCGCAATCTGGATACGCGAGATGGGGCCGTGCTGATCGATGAGCCGATAGACGGCCGCGCTGTTCAGCTGTTTTACGAGATCGACGTTACCAATTTGAGCCTGTCCGCCTGCTGTCATACTTTTACTTACTCAGTGACGACCTCGTTACCATTAACGATGGTCTTGGTGATTTTATAATCACGGGTGAATGCGGTCAGGTTAGCGACCATCCCCGGGGCAATGCTGCCTAACTGTTTGTCTACGCCAATGGCGCGGGAAGGGTAGAGCGTCGCCATACGCAACACTTCATCCAGCGCGATGCCGCAATGCTCAACGAGGTTACGCACCCCTTCAATCATGGTCAATGAAGAGCCGCTGAGGGTACCGTTCTCATCTACGCACAGGCCGTTCCGGTAGTATATTGTTTTACCGGCAAAAATGAACTGCTCAATATTGGCACCCGCCGGCGCCGTCGCGTCGGTAACCAGACACAGCTTGTCGCCTTTCAAGCGTTTAGCGAGGCGCACGTTAGCGAAATCGACGTGCATACCATCGACGATGATGCCGCAGTAGACATCCGGCTCGTCGAAAATCGCGCCAGCCAGGCCCGGCTCACGGCCGGTAATATACGGCATGGCGTTAAACAGATGGGTAGCAAAGGTAATCCCGGCGCGGAAACCGATTTTCGCTTCTTTAAGCGTCGCGTTGGAGTGACCGGCGGAGACGATGATGCCGGCGGCCACCAGTTTGCGGATAACCTCCGGTTCCACCCGTTCCGGCGCAAGCGTGATTTTGGTTATCACGTCCGCGTTTTCGCACAGGAAATCCACCAGCGCGGCATCCGGTTTGCGTACGTAGTCCGGGTTGTGGGTGCCTTTTTTAACAATATTCAGCCACGGGCCTTCAAGATGCAGACCCAGCGCCTGGTTAGGATGTTTTTGCAGGTATTCGCGCATCACGCGTACGCCCTGTTTCATCAGGTCGTCGCTGGAGGTGATCAGCGTGGGCAGATAGCTGGTGCAGCCGGAGCGTTCATTGGCCTTCTGCATAATCTCCAGCGTTTCAACGGTGACCGCGTCCGCCGTGTCGTTGAACTGCACGCCGCCGCAGCCGTTAAGCTGGACGTCGATAAAACCGGGGGCAAGGATCGCGCCATCAACCGAGCGCTGTTCGATCCCGGTGGGCAGTTCAGTCTGAGGACAGATACGTTCGATAAGGCCATTGGCGATAACAATCGCATGGTCATCCAGAATTTCGTGACCGGTATAAATCCGGCCTTGGGTTAATGCATACATTACGACCCCCGGTTGTCAAAAATGGTTGTCCCGCGGGGGCAGCCGCGGGACGAGACTACATTACAGACCTTTGATATTTTCGGCTTCTAACTCGTTGAAATATTTCAGTGTCTTAACTTTCAGTTCCATGGTGGACGGCTCATCGCAGACCACCACCGCTTTCGGGTGCAGCTGCAGACAGGTAATGGTCCACATATGGTTTACGTTGCCTTCCACCGCCGCCTGCAGCGCCAGCGCTTTCTGATGACCCAGCACCAGAATCATCACTTCCTCCGCGTCCAGCAGCGTGCCCACGCCAACGGTCAGCGCGTACTTAGGCACCTGGTCAACGTCACCGTCGAAGAAACGGGAATTCGCTACGCGAGTATCATGGGTCAGGGTTTTGATGCGTGTGCGTGAAGCCAAAGAAGAGGCTGGTTCGTTAAAAGCGATGTGGCCATCGTTACCCACGCCGCCCATAAACAGGTGGATTTTACCGTAAGAACGAATTTTTTCTTCATAGCGACGGCATTCTGCATCAATATCCGGCGCGTTACCATTCAGCAGGTTAATATTTTCCGCCGGGATATCAACGTGATCAAAGAAGTTGCGATGCATAAAGCTATGATAGCTTTCCGGATGCTCTTTCGGCAGCCCAACGTACTCATCCATGTTGAAGGTGACAACATGCTTAAAGCTAACCTGGCCTGCTTTGTGCATCTCAACCAGGGCTTTATAAGCGGTCAGAGGCGTACCGCCGGTAGGCAGGCCCAGGACAAACGGACGGTCCGCAGTCGGTTTGAACGCATTGATGCGGTTAACGATATGCCGGGCAGCCCATTTACCGACTTGTTCAGCTGTTACCAGGGGGATCAGTCTCATTGTTCACCTCTATAGTTAAATTAGAACCTGGCGGATTGGCGCCAGCATACTATTAAGAGTATCGCAGCAACTGCGCCGAGCGGGGTCAATCCGTGTTGATTTTTTGAATGATAAAATAAGTTTTCGTTGTTAGCCAGTCAAAGGCGGAGGTGAATACGATATTTGGTGACTATTGTCACAAAAAATACCCATTTAATTTGCGAGACGAATTAATTTTTCAGACACTTTGCAGGTAAGTTAAAAATTTAACCAGGTTACACAATAATAAAGTGGCTTTAATGAGCCTTATCGGGGTCTCATAGGGGGAATAAGATGAATATTTTAGGTTTTTTTCAGCGACTCGGTAGGGCGTTACAGCTCCCTATCGCAGTGCTGCCGGTCGCGGCGCTGCTGCTGCGATTCGGTCAACCGGATCTGCTTAACATTTCGTTTATCGCCCAGGCGGGCGGGGCAATCTTTGACAACCTGGCGCTGATTTTCGCTATCGGCGTCGCATCCAGCTGGTCGAAAGACAGCGCCGGTGCCGCAGCGCTGGCGGGGGCGGTAGGTTACTTCGTGTTGACGAAAGCGATGGTCACCATCAACCCGGCCATCAACATGGGCGTCCTGGCGGGTATCATTACCGGTCTGGTTGGCGGTGCCGTCTATAACCGCTGGTCGGGTATCAAACTGCCTGACTTCCTGAGCTTCTTCGGCGGCAAACGCTTTGTACCTATCGCAACCGGCTTCATCTGCCTGGTGCTGGCAGCCATCTTCGGCTACGTCTGGCCGCCGGTGCAGAACGCCATCCATGCAGGTGGTGAATGGATTGTGGGCGCGGGCGCGCTCGGCTCCGGTATCTTTGGTTTCATCAACCGTCTGCTGATCCCGACGGGTCTGCATCAGGTGCTGAACACCATCGCCTGGTTCCAGATTGGTGAATTCACCAACGCTGCTGGCGCCGTGTTCCACGGTGATATCAACCGCTTCTATGCGGGTGACGGCACCGCGGGGATGTTCATGTCCGGCTTCTTCCCGATCATGATGTTCGGTCTGCCGGGTGCGGCGCTGGCGATGTATTTCGCGGCCCCGAAAGAGCGTCGTCCGATGGTCGGCGGTATGCTGCTGTCGGTTGCCATCACCGCATTCCTGACCGGTGTGACTGAGCCGCTGGAATTCCTGTTCATGTTCCTGGCGCCGCTGCTGTATCTCCTGCACGCCATCCTGACCGGTATCAGCCTGTTCGTTGCGACGGCGCTGGGTATCCACGCGGGCTTCTCTTTCTCCGCAGGCGCCATCGACTATGTGCTGATGTACAGCCTGCCGGCAGCCAGTAAAAACGTCTGGATGCTGATTGTGATGGGCGTTGTGTTCTTCGTTATCTACTTCCTGTTGTTCAGCGCGGTAATCCGCATGTTCAATCTGAAAACGCCGGGTCGTGAAGATAAAGTGGATGACGTGGTCACTGAAGAGGCCAACAGCAATACCGAAGAAGGTTTAACCCAGTTGGCGACCAACTACATCGCGGCGGTCGGCGGTACGGATAACCTGAAAGCGATTGATGCCTGTATTACCCGTCTGCGTCTGACCGTGGCGGACTCTGCGCTGGTTAACGACGCGGCCTGTAAGCGCCTCGGCGCTTCCGGTGTGGTTAAACTGAACAAGCAGACCATCCAGGTTATCGTGGGTGCGAAAGCCGAATCCGTCGGCGATGAAATGAAGAAAGTGGTTGCCCGTGGCCCGGTTGCCGCGGCGGCTGCAGCGTCTCACAGCGCACCCGTAGCCGCTCAGGCTGCTAAACCGCAGGCTGTTGCTAACGCGAAAACCGTCGAAGCGCTGGTTTCGCCGATTACCGGCGACATTGTAGCGCTGGAGCAGGTACCGGATGAAGCGTTCGCCAGCAAAGCCGTCGGCGACGGCGTGGCGGTGAAACCGACCGATAAGATTGTTGTTGCGCCGGCGGCAGGCACCGTGGTGAAGATTTTCAACACCAACCATGCTTTCTGTCTGGAAACTGAAAACGGTGCGGAAATCGTCGTCCATATGGGTATCGATACCGTCGCGCTTAACGGCCAGGGCTTTAAACGTCTGGTGGAAGAGGGCGCGGAAGTGAAAGCGGGTCAGCCGATTCTGGAACTGGATCTTGAGTTCCTGAACGCTAACGCGCGCTCGATGATTAGCCCGGTCGTATGCAGCAATAGCGACGACTACAGCGCGCTGGTTATCCAGGCAACCGGTAAAGTGGTTGCTGGCCAGACGCCGCTGTACGAAATTAAAGGCAAATAAGACTCCTGAGTGGCGTTTATGCCTCAGCGGCGCAGCGAAACCTGCGCCGCTTTTTTTTACCGCAAACACCCCCATAATCTCCTTCCGATCGCTATTTTGCGTAACTAATAGTTGTCTCTACGCCCTGCTTGTAAGATCATGTGCCGTTATACGTTGTTTACGCTTTGAGGAACCCACGATGAGTGAGGCAGAAGCCCGCCCGACTAACTTTATTCGTCAGATCATTGATGAAGATCTGGCTACTGGTAAGCACACCACCGTTCATACCCGTTTTCCACCGGAACCGAACGGCTATCTGCACATTGGCCACGCGAAGTCTATTTGCCTGAACTTTGGTATCGCTCAGGATTACCAGGGCCAATGCAACCTGCGTTTCGATGACACCAACCCGGTGAAGGAAGATATCGAATACGTTGAGTCGATTAAAAACGACGTGCAGTGGTTAGGTTTCCACTGGTCCGGGGATGTTTGCTACTCGTCTGATTATTTCGATCAGCTGCACCAGTATGCGGTTGAACTGATCAATAAAGGTCTGGCCTACGTTGACGAACTGTCAGCGGAAGAGATCCGTGAGTACCGCGGCACGCTGAAAGAGCCGGGTAAAAATAGCCCGTATCGCGATCGCAGCGTGGAAGAGAACCTGGCGCTGTTTGAAAAAATGCGCAGCGGTGGATTTGCCGAAGGTAAAGCCTGCCTGCGCGCGAAAATCGACATGGCCTCTCCGTTTATCGTGATGCGCGATCCGGTGCTGTACCGCATTAAGTTTGCCGACCATCACCAGACCGGAAGCAAGTGGTGCATCTACCCGATGTACGACTTTACCCACTGCATCAGCGATGCGCTGGAAGGGATTACCCACTCGCTGTGTACTCTCGAGTTCCAGGATAACCGCCGCCTGTACGATTGGGTGCTGGATAACATCAGCATCCCCGTGCATCCGCGCCAGTATGAATTCTCGCGCCTCAACCTCGAATACACCGTGATGTCCAAGCGTAAGCTGAATCAGCTGGTGACCGAGAAGCACGTTGAGGGCTGGGATGACCCGCGTATGCCGACCATTTCCGGTCTGCGCCGTCGCGGCTATACCGCTGAATCCATCCGCGAGTTCTGCAAACGCATCGGCGTGACCAAGCAGGACAACACTATCGAAATCGCTTCGCTGGAATCCTGCATCCGTGAAGATCTGAACGAAAACGCCCCGCGCGCGATGGCCGTTATCGACCCGGTTAAGCTGGTTATCGAAAACTATCCGCAGGGCGGCAGCGAAATCGTGACCATGCCGAATCATCCGAATAAACCGGAGATGGGCAGCCGCGAGGTGCCGTTCAGCGGCGAAATCTGGATCGATCGCGCCGACTTCCGCGAGGAAGCGAACAAGCAGTACAAGCGTCTGGTGCTGGGTAAAGAAGTTCGCCTGCGTAACGCTTACGTGATCAAAGCGGAGCGCGTGGAGAAAGATGCGGAAGGCAACATCACCACTATCTTCTGCACCTACGATGCCGATACCCTGAGCAAAGATCCGGCCGACGGCCGCAAGGTGAAGGGCGTGATTCACTGGGTGAGCGCGGCGCACGCGCTGCCGGTAGAAATCCGCCTGTACGATCGCCTGTTCAGCGTACCGAACCCGGGCGCGGCGGAGGACTTCCTCTCGGTGATGAATCCGGAGTCGCTGGTGATCAAGCAGGGTTTTGCCGAGCCGAGCCTGGCGCAGGCGCAGCCGGAAAAAGCGTATCAGTTCGAGCGCGAAGGTTATTTTTGCCTGGATAGCCGCTATGCAACCGCAACCCAGCTGGTGTTTAACCGCACCGTCGGTCTGCGCGACACATGGGCGAAAGTCGGCGCGTAGCTACCCGCCGTTATTGAGAACGCCGCTTACTGCGGCGTTTTTTTTATTCAGAATCAGAGAATTAAATCCTCATATTTTTTCGATGCGAATTAATCTTGTTTACAGATTGTAATAACCGCTTTTTTTAACCCTTTCCATCCATTGCATATAAATATGTAATCGCTTTCATTTCCCCTAATTTTCTCTTTTTTTGCAAGCACTTCACCCGAAAAAAGTGTGACATCTACGACTGAAACAAAAAGACATAAATTATGTGCGCTTTGTCATAATCTTCATCTTTGGTCGGCGAAAGAGATTGATAATTCGCGTCACGAAAAATAGTCTATACCTAGTGGTTATGCGAATTTTTACCGCACCACTTTTTAAGCAGTCTTATTTTATTTTTTTGCGCGTTGCCATTGGTAACCGCACTTTAAAACGTCAAAGAGGATATGCATATGCGTACGTTTAGTGGCAAACGTAGTACGCTGGCGCTGGCTATTGCCGGTGTCACAGCCCTGTCAGGATTTGCAATGGTGCCGGATGCAAAAGCAGAAGGGTTCATTGATGATTCAACGTTAACCGGCGGTATCTATTACTGGCAGCGTGAGCGCGACCGTAAAGATGTGACCGACGGCGATAAATATAAAACTAACCTGTCGCACTCCACCTGGAACGCCAACCTCGATTTCCAGTCCGGCTATGCCGCCGACATGTTCGGTATTGACGTTGCTGCCTTTACCGCCATCGAAATGGGCGAAAGCAGCGAGAGCGGTCACCCGAACGAAATCGCTTTCTCCTCGCGCAATAAAACCTACGATGAAGACTATTCCGGCGATAAGAGCGGGATCAGCCTGTATAAAGCAGCCGCAAAATTTAAATTTGGCCCGACCTGGGCGCGCGCGGGCTATATTCAGCCAACCGGCCAGACGCTGCTGGCGCCGCACTGGAGCTTTATGCCGGGTACCTATCAGGGGGCTGAAGCCGGTGCGAACTTTGACTACGGCGATGCGGGCGCGCTGAGTTTCTCCTATATGTGGACGAACGAATATAAAGCGCCGTGGCACATTGAGATGGATGAGTTCTACCAGAACGACAAGAAAACCAAGGTGGATTACCTTCACTCTCTTGGCGCCAAATATGATTTTAAAAACGACCTTGTGCTGGAAGCGGCGTTTGGTCAGGCACAGGGTTATATCGACCAGTATTTTGCCAAGGCCAGCTATAAGTTTGATGTTGCAGGCACGCCGTTAACCACCAGCTATCAGTTCTACGGCACCCGCGATAAGGTCAGCAACGGCGGGGTTAACGATATCTATGACGGCACCGCGTGGCTGCAGGCATTGACCTTTGGCTATAAGGTTGCCGACGTTCTGGACCTGCGTCTGGAAGGAACCTGGGTTAAAGCTGATGGTCAGCAGGGCTACTTCCTGCAGCGTATGACGCCAACTTACGCATCGTCTAACGGGCGACTGGATATCTGGTGGGATAACCGTTCGGACTTCAACGCCAACGGTGAAAAAGCGGTGTTCTTCGGCGCGATGTATGACATGAAGAACTGGAACATGCCGGGCTGGGCCTTCGGCGCCTCCTACGTTTATGCCTGGGATGCGAAGCCGGGGAGAATGTCCTCGCCTGATGCGTACTACAACCCGGATAAACGCCTGGAAGAGTCCGCCTATAGCCTGGATGCCATGTACACCGTTCAGGAAGGACGCGCTAAGGGCACGCTGTTCAAACTCCACTTTACGCAATACGACAACCACTCCGATATCCCAAGCTGGAGCGGTGGTTACGGCAACATCTTCCAGGATGAGCGCGACGTGAAGTTCATGGTTATCGCTCCGTTCACCATTTTCTGATGCCACTGCGGCGGGGGAAACCCGCCGCAATTTCCCGAGGTTCATGATGAAAAAGTTAATACTTGTCGCCATTATGGCAGCAGGTCTGGTTGCCTGTACCCAGTCGCCAGCGCCTAAGGAAGACTCAAAGTTAAAAGATGCCTACAGCGCCTGCATTAATACCGCAGAGGGCAATCCGGATAAAGTTGAAGCCTGTCAGAGCGTACTGAACGTGCTGAAGCAGGAGAAACAGCATCAGCAGTTCGCGACCCAGGAAAGCGTGCGGGTGCTGGATTATCAGCAGTGTATCCAGGCGCGCAAAACCGGGAACGATCAGGCTGTAGAGGCGCGCTGCGACCAGATCTGGAAAGAGATCCACAGCAACAATACGCCGCGTTAAGCCAGACGGCGGCAAGCAAACGGGCGGAGCGTCAACTCCGCCCGTTGCTATTTTAGCGGGGTATTTCTGCCGGCTGGTAGCCGCGGCTCAGGCGTACGAAGAGCATCGCGGTAGCGGCCAGGCCGCATAGCGCGGCGCACATCAGCCACCAGCCCGGCGAGCTTTTGTCGCCCGTTATCTCGACCAGCGCGGTGGAAATGGCTGGCGTCAGGCCGCCGAAGATCGCGGTGGCGAGGCTAAAGGCCAGTGAAAAGCCCACGGTGCGGACGTAGACCGGCATCACTTCCGTCAGAGCGGCCACCATCGCGCCGTTATACATACCAAAGAAGAACGAGAACCAGAGCAGGACCAGCGTCATGCGGGTGAAATCCGGCGCGGCGGTGAGCCAGTGCATGACCGGCCAGGTAGTGAGCAGCGCCAGCAGGGTTATGCCCATCAGCACCGGCCGACGGCCTATTCTGTCAGAAATTGCCCCGCCAATCGGTAACCAGATAAAGTTAGAGATGCCGACCAGCATGGTCACCAGCAGACTGTCGCGGGCGCTCAGATGCAGAACGGCTCTACCGTAGGTCGGCGTATAGACGGTAATAAAATAAAAGGTGGTGGTGGTCATCGCCACCAGCAAGGTCCCCGCCGTGATGATGCGCCAGTTTTTGGCAATCGTGCTCAGGATCTCCCGCGTGTCAGGGCGATGCTTGCGCTGCAGAAAGGCTTCGGTTTCCTGCAACGAACGCCGCAGCACAAAAATCAGCGGAATAATCATACAGCCAATAAAGAAGGGAATACGCCAGCCCCATTCGGCAATCTCATCGTGGCCGAGCGTTTCATTCAGCGCGTAGCCAATCAGCGCCGCGACGACGATAGCCACCTGCTGGCTGGCGGATTGCCAGCTGGTATAGAACCCTTTTTTCCCCGGCGTGGCGATTTCCGACAGATAGACCGACACGCCGCCGAGCTCGACGCCCGCCGAGAATCCCTGCAGCAGGCGACCCACTAATACCAGAACGGGGGCGAGAACGCCGATGGTTTGATAGCCGGGAACCAGCGCTATCAGCAGCGTCCCGCAGCCCATAATTGCCAGCGTCACCATCAGCCCTTTACGCCGTCCGATCCTGTCAATATAGGCCCCCAGCACTATCGCGCCGATGGGGCGCATCAGAAAGCCCGAACCAAACACAGCGAAGGTCAGCATTAACGCCGCAAACTCGCTCTCCGCCGGAAAGAACGTTCTGGCGATATAGGTGGCGTAAAAGCCAAACAGAAAAAAGTCGAATTGTTCGAGAAAATTACCGCTGGTCACGCGGAGAATGGCGCCAAAGGTACCGGCGCGCGATGAGGGTTGCGTCATAGGGGTTGCTCTCCATTGTCTTTATCTTGTTTTTATAGAGGTAAGAGGAGCGGACTAGTCGCCTGCGACTGCCGCCTGTTTTCCGCGTCGTTTCTCAATCGCCCACTTGAGTAACGCCGCACAGCGATAAAATCCGTGGGCGAATTTTCCGTATGGCAGGGTCAAAAACAGCGCCATCACCACGCCGAGGTGAATGGCAAGCAGAATGCCCATCCACGAGGTGTCTCGTCCCGCCAGCAGGGCGAGGCCGGTGAAGCTGGTCAGCAGCAGCAGCAGAATAAAGCCGCGATCCATCGGTTTTTGCCGCGGGTCGCCGTGCAGCGGCGAGCGGCGCAGGTTCAGCCATAGCAAACCCGCCGGGCCCACCAGCAGGCCGATGCCGCCGAGCGTGCCCAGCACAACCGGTACGCTGAAGAACGGGTAGGGGGCCTCCCAGCCGGCGATATAGTGATACCCCGTGGCCACCACGGTGGCGGCGAAACAGAGCAGAAACCCGTAGAAGGTAAAGTGATGGAAACGGCGGCGCAGCAGGGTAAACGCGTCATCGGCCTCGTTGCAGCCCTTACCGTGCCCGCCGTCGAGATACTTCAGCGTGAGCGCATTATGCGAGGCTTTAGCGATGTCGATGGCCTGAGGCTGACCCGGCGAGATCTCGCGCCAGAAGCGGATCACCCCGGCCATTAGTAACCCCATGGCCAGTATGAAGACCGTGCCAAACATCCACGCCAGCAGGTTATGGGGAAAAATCTGGTAGAAATCGCCGGCCAGCGGTGGATGAAGCAGGGAGCCTTTGAGCCCCATCGCCAGCAGCAGAAAGAGGATCAGCCCGCCGACCAGCGCCAGTACCGTGGTTACGCCGGCCCGACGATACAGGCTGCCGAAAGCCGCGGGCTGAGCATAGTGTTGATAGGTCTCCAGGCGCACTTCCGCCATCGCCTTCGGGACATTAATGGCAAACTCGTGCGGCGGCGCGTACTGGCAGGCATGCAGGCAGGCGCCGCAGTTATGGCACAGGTTGGCCAGGTAGTTTATATCCGCTTTGCCAAAAGCCAGGCGCTGGGTCATGGCCGGAAACACGGCGCAAAACCCTTCGCAATAGCGGCAGGCGTTACAGACCTGCATCACCCGTTCAACTTCCGCTTCCGACTCGGTGATGATTTGCGCGTCAATGATCAGCTTTTCAAGCGATTTCATGGTATGTCTCCTGCTGCGCCGCGCGGGCGGCCTGCTGGCCGGCAATGCGGCCGAACGTCGTACCGATGGACATGCCCACGCCGGCGGTATACCCCTTGCCCAGCACGTTGCCGGCCATCATTTCGCCGGCGACGAACAGGTTGCGGCTCGGCTTGCCCGCAAAATGGACGGCGGCGCGTTCATTGACGTACAGCCCAAGGTAGGTAAAGGTGATCCCCGGCCGTAGGGCATAGCCGTAGTAGGGCGGGGTATCGATGGGCCGCGCCCAGTGGGTTTTCGGCGGCGTCAGGCCGGATGTCGCGCAGTTATCAAGCCGGGTATGATCGAACTGGCCCGGCGTACAGGCGGCATTGTAGCGGGCGATGGTTTGCGCCAGGCGTTCCGCGTCCAGCCCCAGCTGGCGAGCCAGCTCTTCAATGGTATTAGCCTGGGCGCCGGGGAAAACGGGCGGCATAAAGTGGCCGATCGCTTTGCTGTCGATGATCGAGTAGCCGATTTGCCCCGGCTGGTGGGCGACCAGCCTGCCCCAGATGGCATAGCGTTTGGGCCAGAAATCTTCCCCTTCATCATAAAAGCGCCCGGCGTCGCGGTTGACGACCACCCCCAGCGACACGCAGTCCACGCGCGTGCAGATCCCGCCATCGTAGAGCGGCGCCCGGGCGTCAATGGCGACGCAGTGGGATTGCGAGGGGTCGCCAATAATGTCAGCCCCGGCGTCAATCATAAACTTGAGCAGCACGCCCTGATTGAAGCGGGTGCCGCGGATGAGAAAGTTATCGGCTGGCCATTCACCGCGCTCATTCTGTCCCCATGCTTCACGCAGCCACTCGCGGTTAGATTCAAATCCGCCGGCGGCGAGGACGCAGGTTTTGGCGACGATCCTCTCTTCGCCCGCCAGCGCGGCGACGAATTCGCCGTTATCTAATTCGAGCGCCTGTACCGGCGTGTTGTAGCGGATCTTTACGCCCATCTGCTCCGCGCTGCGGTAATAGGCATTTATAAGAGCCTTGCCGCCGCCCATAAAAAAGGCGTTGGTGCGGGCCACGTGCAGGGCGCCGGAGAGCGGCGGCTGAAAGTTAACCCCGTGCTGGCGCATCCAGTCCCGGCACTGCGATGAGGTGCGGATCACCAGGCGCGCCAGCGCTTCGTTGGTGTTGCCCTCGGTGACGCGCAGCAGGTCCTGCCAGTACTCTTCTTCCGGATAGCTGTCGACCAAAACATCCTGCGGAGCATCGTGCATACAGCGAAGATTCCGCGTGTGCTGAGAGTTGCCGCCTCGCCATTCCCGCGGCGCGGCCTCCAGCAGCAGTACGGACGCGCCAGCTTCCCGGGCGGTTAAGGCGGCGCATAGCGCGGCATTGCCGCCGCCAATGACCAGTACATCCACCATTTATGGCTCCATTACGCTTTGCTTGATTGTTAAATTTGTAATGGAAATGTATGCGTTACGGCCGGCTGGACGCTATGGCGTATTGCTAAAGGGGGGTTTAGTTTGCGTAAAGGCTGGCGCCGGGCCAGCGACCTGACTCAACCAGCTGACGCATGACTTTCGCCAGTATTACGCGGGCCGCAAGGCCTGCCGGAGTCAGTTCATCATCGGAAAGGCTGACGAGAAAATTAGGTCGACTGAGTATCGGATTGTCGACGCCGATCACTCTCAGGGACTCGCTGTCGAGATGGGAAATTGCCGCCCCCGGCTGCAAAGTGGCGCCGAGCCCGTCGCGGACGGCGCGCATCAGCAGGGCCAGGCCGTCGATTTCAGCCACCACATCGACGCTCAGGGCATGCTCCTGGCAGATCGCCTCCAGCCTGCCGCGCAGTCCATGCCCCAGGCTTGGCATAATAAGCGGGATAGCGGCCAGCTGGCCAGGCGAGATGCTCGCTTCGGGAAGGGGAGAGAGCACGTCATGGGTGCCAATCAGAAACAGACGCTCTTCGAGAATAGGCCTGGCGCTCCAGCGCACAAGCTTCTCCTTCTGGAACACGATAGCTAAATCAAGCTGGCGGGTGTTGATCATGCGTTCAAGGTTACCGGAGAGGCTCTCGACCAAATGCAGGCGGACGTCGGCATAGCTTTCGCGCATCGCGTGAATAAAAGGCACCCCGAGAACGGAGGCGGTGCTGGGGGCCATACCGACGCTGACGTGGCCGGAAAGGCGCGCCTCGCGCGCGGCGAGAACCGCATCATCGGCGTGACGCAGCGCGAGCTGCGCCTGGGAGTAGAAGGCGAGGCCGGCGCTGGTCGGCATGACGCCGCGAGACGTCCGCTGCAGCAGGCGAATGGCGAGTTCGTTCTCCAGGCGCGCCATCTGTTGGCTAAGCGCGGAGACGCCGATATCCAGGTCAAGCGCGGCGCGGCCCATACTGCCGGTTTCAATAATGCGCACAAAATAGCGTAGCTGGCGAAGCTCCATGTCGACTCTCCGTACACGTCAGGATGCACTGACAGTAAACGTATTGCAGCGCGAGAGAAAGAGGCGGCAGATTCCGGGCAAAAAAAAGCCAACCTTCAGGTTGGCTTTTGGCGGTATACGATGCGGTGATTATTTTTCTGCCGCGTCGTGGGCATGTTCATCTTCGCGGCAGTCGCCTTCTGCGCAGTGGCCGTACAGGTACAGGCTGTGGTTAGTCAGGCGAATACCGTGCCTTGCGGCAATTTCACGCTGGCGCGCTTCAATGGAATCATCGCTAAATTCGATCACTTTGCCGCAGTCGAGGCAAATCAGGTGATCGTGATGATGCTGCTGCGTCAGTTCAAAAACGGATTTACCGCCTTCGAAATTATGACGGGTGACGATGCCGGCGTCGTCGAACTGGTTCAGTACGCGGTAGACGGTGGCCAGGCCAATCTCTTCACCCATATCAATCAGGCGTTTGTATAAGTCTTCCGCACTGACATGATGGTTATCCGGTCCTTGCAGCACTTCCAGGATTTTTAATCTCGGAAGCGTCACTTTCAGGCCAGCTTTCTTTAATGCGGTATTGTTGTCAGTCATGCGGAATCTGTCCTGTTGCTAAACGATCTACTTCCTTCAGCGGAAGTAATACAGAGAATCACCCGATGTAATGCGTCTCATTATAGAACTGCCATGGTGAAATGAAAACTGCAAGCATCGGGCCTTGTATGCTGTCAAAAACGAGGCACTCGCTACAAAGTGCTTCACGCGACCCCGTTAAATCAGAGGACATTGTACAGATATGTGATTAAAAGTTAAAAACTTGTAGCTATAACTTTGATTGCTTTTATCTATCAATTCGGCGAAACCTGATGATTACGCCGTTCAGACTCAGGCATTCTTGATTTCTTCGAGGTGCAGCTCTTCAGAAATCTGTTTTACCCATTTTTCCACGCGTTCGTTAGTCAGCTCAGGCTGACGGTCTTCGTCAATGGCCAGGCCAACAAAGTGATCGTCATCGGCCAGGCCTTTAGAGGCTTCAAAATGGTAGCCGGCGGTCGGCCAATGGCCAACGATAGTTGCGCCGCGCGGTTCGATGATATCGCGGATAGTCCCCAGCGCATCACAGAAGTATTCAGCATAGTCCTCCTGATCGCCACAGCCAAACAGAGCCACCAGTTTGCCATTGAAATCGATCTCTTCCAGCGTCGGGAAAAAATCGTCCCAGTCGCACTGGGCTTCGCCGTAGTACCAGGTGGGAATGCCGAGCAGCAGGATATCGTGAGCTTCCAGATCCTCTTTGCTGCTTTTGGCAATGTCGTGAACATCAGCAACGTCTTTACCAAGCTGCTTTTGGATCATTTTTGCAATATTTTCGGTGTTGCCGGTGTCGCTGCCAAAAAAGATGCCGATGATTGCCATGAGTAAAATAACCTCTTGAAACTTAATGATGTGGTAGTGGCGTAATGCCCGCAGATAGGGGCAATGATAGCAGAACTGAGAAGGGCGCGGAAACAGCAATCACGCCCAACTGCACACTCTGCTACACGAAAGCTTATTTTTTGAGGGTTTTAGGCTTTATCCTGGCCGCGCAGGGCTGCCAGCTGGTTCATCAGCATCTCTTCGATGAGATCGCTGCGGTTCATGTTACGGGCTTCGGCCAGCTCATTAAGCGCATCGACAGCATCGGCATTGAGCTTTAGCTCCACGCGCTTCAGACCGCGACTCTTATCGCGTTTAAGCTGATTGCGTTTGTTGATGCGCAGCTGTTCATCGCGCGAAAGCGGATTCGTTTTCGGTCTACCCGGCCGACGCTCAGTTGCGAACAAATCTAATGTCGTACGGTCCGTTTGTTCTTTTGCCATGATTCAGAGTGACTTCGGGGGAAACAAGCTATCGGGCATAGCCGACGCAGACAGCGCGCCATAATACATCAGGCGACGGGCTGCGCCAACGGCCGCGGGCATTAAGCCGCGCGGTCGAGTATATTTTAGGCAGTTACGCGGCGATAGAGGTCAAATAACGACGGATCGCGCGGATAACGGCCTCCGGTTTTTCTGCATGCACCCAGTGCCCGGCGCCGGCGATAACGTGCGCGCGCGCCTGGGGAAACTGAGCTAATAAAGTCTCGCGGTAGGCATCGGTGACGTAGGGGGAGTTGCCGCCCGGAATAAACAGCGCCGGATGCGGCCAGGGCGGAACGGTTTGCCAGCCGACGATATTATCGTACTGCTCCCACAGCACCGGTACGTTAAACCGCCACTGGCCGTCCACGAAAGATTTTAACAGAAACTGAATCACGCCCTCTTCGTTAAGGTGCTGGCGCATGACCGTCGCCGCCTGCTGACGCGTAGCGGCCCCCGCGTCGGTGACGGCATTGATGGCGGCGAAGATTTCATCATGGCGGCGGACGTGATAATCCACCGGGGCGATATCAATGGCGACCAGGCCCGCGATGCGCTCCGGGGCCAGCGCGCTCAGCGCCATCACCGCTTTACCGCCCATTGAGTGACCAATAAAGGTGGCTTTCTCAATCTGTGATTCATTGAGAATATCAAGCAGATCCTGGGCCATCGCGGGATAGGTCATGTCAGGCGAGCGTGGCGAAAGGCCGTGGTTTCGCATGTCGACCTGGATAATATCGCGATCGAGAACCAGATCGCGGGCGAGGATCCCAAGATTATCCAGGCTGCCAAAAAGGCCGTGGACCAGGACGATAGGGGGATTATTGTGCGGATTCTGTGCAGATTGCGCTCGGCTATTTAATTTCATGGCAAAGTTCTTTTTTTCGCTCCGTCGGGTTAGGGTATTATGTTGGACATTCTGCCATCCGGCTGCAAGACCCGGAAGATATCCGAGTTTTACCGCCATCCTGGTTTGACGCTATCCGCGGTTGGGATTTGTCCCTATAATCCCGACAACTTGTATTCAGAAAAAGATATCGCACTGGATTAAGATGAAAACAATTGAAGTTGATGATGAACTCTATAGCTATATTGCCAGCCACACCAAGCATATTGGCGAGAGCGCATCCGACATTTTACGGCGCATGTTGAAGTTTTCCGCCGTTTCCCAGCCTGTCGTACCGGTAGCGAAAGCCGCTCCGGCCCCTGCGCCAACGCCTGTCGTTGAAGTGAAACCCGCTAATCCTCTGAAAGATAAAGTTCGCGCCATGCGTGAGCTGCTGTTATCTGATGAGTACGCTGAACAAAAGCGCGCGGTAAACCGTTTCATGCTGGTTCTGACCACCCTCTACGCCTTAGACAGCAAAGCGTTTGCCGAGGCGACCGAGTCCCTGCACGGGCGCACCCGCGTTTATTTCGCTGAGGATGAACGCACGCTGCAGAAAAACGGTAATCAGACGAAACCTAAGCAGGTACCGGGAACGCCGTGGTGGGTCATTACAAATACCAATACCGGTCGCAAATGCAGCATGATCGAACATATCATGCAGTCAATGCAGTTCCCTGCGGAATTGATCGAAAAGGTTTGCGGTACGATCTAGTTAGTTAACTTTGCACCAGAAGGATCAGGCAATGGCAATCGATAAGCGCGCGGGTCAACCTGCGCAACAGAGTGATTTGATTAACGTCGCCCAACTGACTGCCCAGTACTATGTGCTGAAGCCGGAAGTTGGCAACGCGGAACATGCAGTGAAGTTTGGCACCTCCGGTCACCGCGGCAGCGCGGCGCGCCACAACTTCAACGAGCAGCATATTCTGGCGATTGCTCAGGCAATTGCTGAAGATCGCGCGAAGAACGGGATCACCGGCCCATGCTATGTCGGTAAGGACACTCACGCACTCTCCGAACCGGCTTTCATTTCCGTACTGGAAGTGCTGGCGGCGAACGGCGTTGACGTCATCGTTCAGGAAAACAACGGCTTCACCCCGACGCCGGCGATTTCCAATGCGATTCTGGTGCACAACAAGAAGGGCGGCCCGCTGGCTGACGGTATTGTTATCACGCCGTCCCACAACCCGCCGGAAGACGGTGGTATCAAGTACAACCCGCCTAACGGTGGCCCGGCGGATACCAACGTGACTAAGGTAGTAGAGAATCGCGCCAACGAACTGCTGGCTGCCGGTCTGCAGGGCGTGAAGCGTATTTCTCTTGATGCGGCGCTGGCCTCCGGCCACGTCACAGAGCAGGATCTGGTGCAGCCGTTTATTGAAGGGCTGGCGGATATCGTCGATATGGCGGCGATCCAGAAAGCCGGACTAACGCTGGGCGTCGATCCGCTGGGCGGCTCCGGTATCGAATACTGGAAGCGTATCGCTGAGCATTACAATCTCAACCTGACCATCGTTAACGACCACGTCGATCAGACCTTCCGCTTTATGCACCTCGATAAAGACGGCGCAATCCGCATGGACTGCTCCTCCGAGTGCGCGATGGCGGGCTTGCTGGCGCTGCGCGACAAGTTTGACCTGGCCTTCGCCAATGACCCGGATTACGACCGTCACGGTATCGTCACGCCGGCCGGGTTAATGAACCCGAACCACTACCTGGCGGTGGCGATTAACTACCTGTTCCAGCATCGCCCGCAGTGGGGCAAAGATGTGGCTGTCGGTAAAACCCTGGTCTCCTCGGCGATGATTGACCGCGTAGTCAACGATCTGGGGCGCAAACTGGTGGAAGTACCGGTTGGCTTTAAGTGGTTTGTTGACGGCCTGTTTGACGGCAGCTTCGGCTTCGGCGGCGAAGAGAGCGCGGGGGCGTCGTTCCTGCGCTTTGACGGCACGCCGTGGTCTACCGACAAAGACGGCATCATCATGTGCCTGCTGGCGGCGGAAATCACCGCAGTCACCGGCAAAAACCCGCAGCAGCACTACGACGAGCTGGCAGAGCGCTTTGGCGCGCCAAGCTACAACCGTCTGCAGGCTTCCGCGACGTCTGCCCAGAAAGCGGCGCTGTCTAAGCTCTCTCCGGAAATGGTGAGCGCCAGCACCCTGGCAGGCGATCCGATTACCGCGCGTCTGACCGCGGCGCCGGGCAACGGGGCGGCGATTGGCGGTCTGAAGGTGATGACCGACAACGGCTGGTTCGCCGCGCGTCCGTCAGGTACCGAAGATGCCTATAAAATCTACTGCGAAAGCTTCCTCGGCGCTGAACATCGTCAGCAGATTGAGAAAGAAGCGGTAGAGATTGTCAGCGAAGTGTTGAAAAACGCGTAATTGACCGCACGATAAACAGGCCCTTTTCAGGGCCTGTTTTTTTCGCAGGGATAGCGATGAATCTGGAACGAAAGAAGGTTTTTTGGTTTTGGGGTGGGATGGATCTCTTTTATCTCTTGCAGTTTATTGGCTGGAACATCTACCGCCGGCGAGTACCGCTTTACGACGATATCCTCTCATTTTTACCGCTGCTGCAAACCTGGGGCTCCGCGGCCGCCTGGCTGTTTACCCTTCATTTTATTCTGACTATCAGCATTCCCGCGTCGATGATTCTCTTCTGGCGCCAGAGCCGCTATGCGCCGTGGCTGGCCTATGCGCAGACGCCGCTGCGTCTGGCCTTTATGCTCCCGTCGCTTTCGCTGGTGGTCTGGCTGGCGCAGGCGGTGGCGTTGAAAAGCGCGGCCTTCTTTATTGCTCTGCTGCTGGTCTCAGAGGCGGCAAAAGTCGTGACACTATGGCGATGCCGCAAGGTTTGACGTTATGTGTTATCCAGACGGCACAGGCCTGGCGGATATTACGCTGACTGAATCGGGCATAAACGGGTATTATTGCTTTGACCGGGTTTGCCCGTTTTAGCGAATATACGGCTAAAGCAAACGAACAATCACGGCTAATTCTGCGATTTTAATCACAAATTTATTCCATCCAAAATGAAAGTTGCCTCATATATATGATCAACTTCAAACTAAAAAAAGCTAAAAACTTGTTTTGATTTTGTATGATTTATGTCACTTACTGATATGGACGATTTTGTTATATTTATGTCATTAAATCCTGAATGCTTTCTTGAGAACGTCTATGTTACAAGTTAAACGTCATTCATTAATTGTGGAATATGTCGTAGAAAAAGGATGCGCCAGAGTTAATGAGCTCTCACAGATATTCGGTGTATCTCCAGAAACCATTCGCCGGGATTTAACCGCGCTGGCGAGAAATAAAAAAATAGTTCGCAGCTTTGGCGGTGCAATGATTTCTGAAAATAACGCATCATTTTTAGCTGCCGATACGCCGACAAATCACGGGAACTTTGTCGATAAAGCCGAGGCCTTTATTAAGCGCACCAAAGAGCAGCCGGAACGTAAGATGCGTATTGCTAAAGGCGCGCTGCAGTTTATTCATGAGCATGAGTGCATTATCATGGATAATAGCAGCTCCTGCTGGTTTTTAGCGCGCCAGCTGCCTGACATCGAGCTGACCGTGATTACCAATTCTTTGAATATTATTCAAACCTTAGCCTGTCGTAAGAAAATAAGAATAGTCAGCGTTGGGGGTGAATATTCTGAGCGCCACGGTGATTTTCACGGTCCGGTCGCCGAGTTCATTATCAACAACTTTAAGGTCAATAAGCTGTTTTTTTCTTGCCAGGGTCTCGACGTCGGGCTGGAAATAAAAGACAGCAATGAAGTCAACGTCCGGCTGAAGCAGGAGATGCTGAAAGTTGCCGATCAAAAAATCCTGATGGTCGATAGCAGTAAGTTTGAACGCTATTCACTCTATAAAATATGCGATCTGGCGGATATTGATGTGTTGATCACTAACGAATTACCAGCTGATACCTATCGCCAGCACCAGGTACATATTGTCGAGACTAAATAGCCGCTCTGCCAGATATTCTACCGGCATTACTATTGAATAGCCCTTGTGCCCGATGGAGGGGTATTGCGCCAGCAATACCATCCCTCTTCATTATTTATCCGAAAAAGAGGTTTACGATGGAACAATTACCTGAAGATATGAAAGCGGTTGTCTGCCATGGTCCCCAGGATTATCGCTTTGAGAAAATTCCCCGCCCGGTCGCCAAAGAAAAGGAAGTGGTCATTAAGGTTGACGGGTGTGGAATCTGCGCCGGCGACTGCAAGGCCCAGGACGGCGCGCCGATGTTCTGGGGCGATAATCCGTGGGTGAAAACGCCGGTGGTGCCCGGCCATGAGTTTTACGGTCGGGTTGCCGAATTAGGTCCGGGCTCCGCTGAAAAATATCAATTAAAAATTGGCGATCGCATCCTGGCTGAACAGATTGTCCCCTGCCATGAGTGCCGTTTCTGTAAAACCGGCAAATACTGGATGTGCGAAACCCATGATATTTACGGCTTTCAGAAAAATGTTGCCGATGGCGGTATGGCTGAATATATGCGTTTCTCCGAGCGCGCGATTATTCACAAAATTCCTGAATCATTAAGCGAAGAAGATGCCGCGCTGATCGAACCTATGGCCTGCGCAATCCACACGGTACGCCGCGGAGATATCGAACTGGATGATGTGGTTGTTATCGCCGGCGCCGGGCCGCTGGGGCTGTGTATGGTGCAGGTCGCTCATCTGAAAACGCCGAAGAAACTGGTGGTCATCGACACGATGGACGACCGCCTGGCGCTGGCGAAAGCGTTTGGCGCCGACGTGGTCATCAATGCGGCGCAAGAGGACGCCATCGCTATCGTAAAATCCATGACCGATGGCTACGGCTGCGATGTGTATATCGAAGCGACGGGCGCCCCTATCGGCGTGACCCAGGGTCTGGAGATGATTCGTAAGCTGGGACGCTTCGTTGAGTTCAGCGTGTTTGGTAAAGAAACGACCGCCGACTGGTCGATTATTGGCGACCGTAAAGAGCTGGATATCCGCGGCGCGCATCTGGGGCCTTACAGCTATGAAATCGCCATCGATCTCTTTGCGCGCGGTCTGCTGACCGCCAAAGGCGTGGTGACGCATTTCTATTCTATTGATGAGTGGAAAGCCGCTTTTGAGATGGCTAAATCGCTCGATTCGATTAAGGTCGTCATTAAGCCATAAATTTTTTAACTAGCTAAGTTCGCCATTTTTAATTATTACGCAAATGACCGCTGATGGCTGTTCATTAAATACTGGATTTCAATCATGGGGATAACTGAGAACAATATCAGTGGCTTCTGGCTATCTGCCAGCGGCGTATTTATTGCTCAGTATATCAGGCAGCATCCGTACCATGAAAACGCTGATAAATAAATTTTATTTCTCAGCGCATTACTCAATAAGGAGATAGTGAATGCCTGTAAAATTTAAGACTAAAGCAATACTCTCAGGACTTCTTGCGATGAGCATGGTTGCCTGCGTTAATGCCAAACCTTTGACTATCGGTATGTCGTTCCAGGAATTGAATAACGAATATTTCGTCACCATGAAAGAGTCGCTTGAGCAGTCGGCAAAAGATATTAACGCCACCGTCTATACAGCGGATGCGGCGCATGATGTTTCCAAGCAGATTAGCGACGTTGAGGATATGCTGCAAAAGAAAATAGATATTTTGCTGATTAACCCAGCTGATAGCGTCGGTGCGGAAACCGCCGTGCTGGCCGCTAAAAAAGCCGGCGTGGTGGTGGTGGCGATAGATGCTCAGGCTAATGGCCCGATAGATTCTTTTGTCGGCTCAAAAAACTATGATGCGGGCTTTATTGCCGGAGAACACTTAGCCAAAGCGCTGGGTGATAAAGGCAACGTAGCGATTCTCGACGGGATTCCGGTGGTACCTATTCTGGAGCGCGTGCGCGGCTTTGAAGATGCGATGAAAAAGCATCCCAATATTAAAGTGATTACCAAACTGAATGGTAAACAAGAGCGCGATACCTCCATGAGCGTGACGGAAAATATGCTGCAATCCAACCCGACGCTCAACGGTATTTTTAGCGTGAATGATGTTGGCTCACTCGGCGCTCTGGCGGCGATTCAGGCATCAGGGCGCGATGTGAAGCTGGTGAGCGTTGATGGTTCTCCGGAAGCGGTCGCTGAAATTGCTAAAGGTAATACGCCGTTTATTGCCACCGCCGCTCAGTTCCCGCGCGATCAGCTGCGTATTGGTTTAGGTATTGCCCTGGCCAAACATTGGGGGGCGAATATTCCTAAAGAGATCCCTGTTGATGTGAAGCTTATCGATAAAACCAACGCCAAAGATTTCCACTGGTAATCGCATTATTACGCCATAGCGGCTCTCGCTTATTCAGGTGAGCCGTGCCGGATTCTTATTAAAGTATGGCTCGCTATTTTATCGAGCCATTATGGAGCGATGTTTATGCCCAGCTTACTGGAAGTCAAAAACGTCAGTAAAAGCTTCCCCGGGGTCAAGGCGCTGGATAATGTCAATGTCACCCTTGGCCGAGGGGAGGTGCATGCTTTATTAGGTGAAAACGGTGCGGGTAAATCGACGTTAATGAAAATCCTTTGCGGGATATATCAACCTGACGCCGGTAATATTTTTATTGACGGTAAGCAGCAGCATTTTCATAACTATCGTGACGCGATTGCCTGCGGCGTAGGGATTATCTTTCAGGAGTTTTCTCTTATTCCCTATCTGAACGCTTATGAGAATATTTTCCTTAATCGCGAAAAGGTAAATCGTTTTGGCCTGCTAGATCGTAAAGCGATGCGCCGCGAGGCGTTACGCATTTTTAAAGATCTTGGCGTGACCCTCGATCCCGATGAGCAAATTTGCCATCTCAGCGTCGCCGAACAGCAGTTCGTGGAAATTGCCAAAGCGCTGTCGCTGGATGCGCGAATTCTCATTCTGGATGAACCCACCGCGACCTTAACCCCGAGCGAGGCGGAGCATCTTTTCCGCGTGATGCGCGATTTAAAGGCCAAAGGCGTCGGGATGTTCTTTATCTCACACCATCTTGAGGAGATATATGAGATCTGCGACAGCCTGAGCATTCTCCGCGACGGCAAATATATCGGGTCGGCAAAGGTCGACAATATCGACATCGCCGAGATGATCCAGATGATGGTCGGCCGTGAGGTGGAGAATATCTATCCCGAGCGGCGGACGCTGGCGCATGATGAGATACTGCTGGAGGCCGAAATTCAGCTTACCGAGAGTAGCCAGCTCAATCGGCTGACGCTGCGCAAAGGGGAGATCCTGGGCCTCGCCGGGCTGGTGGGGTCGGGGCGTTCCGAAGCGATCCTGGCCCTGACCGGCGCGGATAAATGCTTCAAAAAGCGCGTCCGCCTGGCCGGAAAAGAGGTGACGATAAAATCCACCGACCGGGCTCTGCGTTTGGGCATTGGTCTGTTGCCGGAAAGCCGCAAAACGCAGGGACTGGTGCTGCCTTTTTCGGTCAAAGACAATATCTGGCTTAACAAACACGCCTGCCAGTTCTCGCTTATCCGCGATAACGAAGAGCGCCTGACCGCCGAGCGCTTAATTAGTCACGTTGGCGTGAAAACGCCGGATGCCGGGACCGCGGTGGGGACGTTGAGCGGCGGTAACCAGCAGAAAGTCGTTATTTCCCGTTGGTTGAATCATGATGTCAATATTCTTATTTTTGACGAACCGACTCGCGGTATTGATGTCGGAGCGAAATCAGAAATCTATCAGATTATGCGCGACCTCACTGCCCAGGGTATTTCAATAATTATGATTTCATCTGAGCTACCAGAGGTGATTGGCGTTAGCGACCGGGTAATGGTTTTTCGCGACGGGAATATTGTTGCCGAACTCGAGAACGACCAAATCAATTCCACTGTGATTATGCTGCACGCTGCCGGTAATATTATTTAGGGAGTATTAAATGAGTAATGAAAACGTGTCATTAGCGCTCGCCGCATCTCCTGATAAAAATAAAAAGATGCTCCATGGTTTATTAAAAATGCCCGCGTTCCTGCCGTTTGTTGGTCTGGTACTCCTGTTCTCCTGTATGGCTATTTTTAATGACTACTTTTTAACGGTCGATAACTTATCGACCGTCGCTCGTCAGGTCTCGATTAATGCCATCATTGCCATTGGGATGACCTTTGCCATTCTGACCGGCGGGATCGACCTCTCCGTCGGCGCGGTCATGGCCCTGGCCGGTACCCTGATGGCGGGATTAATGAAGTACTATGGTTTAGATCCGTGGTTAGCCATTCTTATCGGTCTGTGCTCCGGCGTCGCCTTTGGCGCGCTGAACGGCTTTTTAACCGCCTACGGTAAAATGCCGCCGATTATCGTGACCCTCGGGGCAATGATTATTGCGAAGGGGCTGGCGCTGATCTATACCGGCGGCTACCCCATCTCCGGCTTACCGGATTCATTCGCTTTTTGGGGCCGTGAATATCTGTTCGGTATTCAGGTGCCTATTATTCTGATGGTGGTTTTATATCTCATCTTTTATATCGTCCTGAATCATATGCCGTTTGGTCGCTATGTTTATTCCCTCGGCGGTAATGAAGAAGCGGCGCGCCTGAGCGGCCTGCGGGTGAAATATTATAAATTGCTGGTTTACGTGATCAGCGGTTTTACCGCCAGTTTTGCCGGTCTTATTTTCACCTCGCGGGTGATGAGCGGCCAGCCGAATGCCGGCGTCGGATTTGAACTGGATGCCATTGCCGCCGTGGTGCTCGGCGGGGCATCCATTGCCGGCGGCCGCGGAATGATTATCGGCACCCTGATTGGCGCCATGATGCTCGGCGTACTGAATAATGGTTTAAACCTTCTGGGGATCTCACCTTACGTTCAGTACGTGGTGAAAGGGCTTATTATTTGGGGCGCCACCTTTATTAGCTCAGCCAGACGTTAACTTATTTTAAATATGAGGCGAAGGGATATGAATTTTATCGGGGTTGATATCGGTGGTACGGTCACCAAAGCCGGTATATATAATGAGTTAGGGCAAGAGATTCACGTGGCGTCGCAATATGCGCAGGTATTATCCGAACAGCCGGGCTTTACCGAGCGGAACATGCATGAGCTATGGGACACCGTTTGCAGCGTGATAAAAAAAGTGCTGTATGAAAGCCAGGTGCCGCCGCTAAGCATCGGCGGGATCGGTTTCTCCTCGCACGGCAAAGGGCTCTACGCGATTGACAAAAAAGGCGAGCCGGTGCGCAACGGGATTATCTCATCCGATACCCGGGCGCTGGCGTTTGTCAAAAAATGGTATCGCGAAGGTATAGACAAGCTGGCATACCCAAAAGGATTGCAGCAGCTGTGGACCGGACATCCGGTGTCGCTACTGGCGTGGCTGAAAGCGCATGAGCCGGCCAATTACGACAGGATCGACGCCGTTTTAATGGTGCACGACTACGTTCGTTTCCGCCTGACCGGCGAGGCGACGGCGGAGATCACCAATATTTCCGGCAGCAATTTTTATAACCAGTTTACCTCCCGCTATGACCGCGACATGATGGCGCTGTTTGGCATTGAGGAAGTGGCGGATAAAACCGCGCCGGTGGTGAACTCGACGGACTGCGTGGGCCACATTACCCTGCAGGCCTCGCTGGATTGCGGTTTGTGCCCGGGGACGCCGGTTTTCGGCGGCTTTTTCGACGTGGTGGCCTCCGCCGTCTCCTCGGGGATTGACCGGGCGGATACCCTGAGCGCGGTAGCCGGCACCTGGAGTATCGCCACCTCGGTGACGGATAGCATTATTGCCAGCGACTTTCCCTACATCTGGGGGAAATACTGCATTCCGGGCAAATACTTCGTTCACGAGGGCAGCCCCACTTCGGCGAGCAATCTCTCCTGGTTTGTGAAGCAGTTTTTCCCTGACGATGACCGCTGCTACGACCATTTCGAAAGCTGGATCGCGCAAGATACCGACAGCAGCCTCATTTTTTTACCCTATTTGTTCGGTTCCAATCTGGCGATGGATCTGCCCGGCGCGCTGGTGGGCCTCGCGGGGCATCATACGAAAAAGGATATTATTGCGGCTATCTATCGCGGCATCGTTTTTTCTCACCTGGTGCATCAGGACCGCATTATTGAACTCAATCGGGATATTCAAAAAATTCGCTTTACCGGCGGGCCGAGCCAGTCGAGAGGCTGGACGCAGATGTACGCCGATGCGGCCAATCTTCCGCTGGAAGTGGTGGATATCGAACAGGCCGGCTGTCGAGCCGCCGCGCTGTGCGCCGCGGCCGGCAGCGGCGCCTACGCTAACTTCAGCGAAGCGATTGCCGCCACGCAGCCCGAGGTGGTCTGCTATCAACCCGACAGCAATCGGCATCAGCAGCTGCGTGAAGGCTACGCCCGTTACTTAGCGGTCGCGCAAAGCCTCTCCAGGGCGACGGGAGCGGCGCAATGAAACCCAGACTTGGCATCTACGAAAAAGCGCTCCCCGCGGCGCTGGACTGGCCGAAACGCTTTGAAATGGCGGCGGGCCTGGCGTTTGATTTTATTGAAATCTCCGTTGACGAAAGCCCCGAGCGCCAGGCCAGGCTGCGCTGGAACCGGGGGCAGCGGCTGGCGTTCGTGGCCGACAAAATTAACAGCGGCATTGATGTGCCGAGCATGTGCCTCTCCGCGCACCGCAGCCATCCCTTTGGTAGCGTCAATCGCGATACCCGGCTTAAGGCGCGGGAACTGATGCTTGATGCGCTGGATTTTGCCAGCCACGTCGGCATTCGCAACATCCAGCTGGCAGGCTATGACGTCTATTACGAATCCTCTTCGGCGCAGACCCGGGAATACTTTATCGAGGGCATCAACTGGGCGGTGGCCGAAGCGGCGAAAGCGCAGGTGATGCTGTCAATGGAGATTATGGATACCGCCTTTATGAGCAATATCTCCCGCTGGCTGGATCTTGAACGGAAGGTTTGCAGCCCGTGGTTTTGCGTCTACCCGGACGTTGGCAACTTAAGCGCCTGGCAAAACGACGTTCCCGAAGAGTTGAGGAAGGGCATTCATAAAATCACCGCCATTCATTTGAAGGATACCCAGCCCGTTTCCCACGCTTCGCTGGGGCAGTTCCGCGATGTGCCATTCGGGACCGGCTGCGTCGATTTTACCGAGATATTTCGTACGCTCTCGGCGCTGAACTATCGCGGCGCCTGGCTGATTGAGATGTGGGCCAAAAATGACGGGCGGGACAGCGAGAGAATCGCCGACGCTAAAGCGTGGCTAACGGATAAATACCAGCAGGCGTTTCGCCCGCCTCAGTATGAAGGCATTGTGAATTCAGGAGTGAAGTATGTTGGATAACCTCAAGCAGGCGGTTCTTGACGCCAATCTGGCGCTGCCGAAATTTCATCTTGTGACCTTTACCTGGGGCAACGTCAGCGGTATCGATCGCGAGGCCGGGCTGGTGGTAATCAAACCCTCCGGCGTGGAATACGCCGTGATGACGGCCGAGGATATGGTGGTGGTGGAGCTGGCGACCGGCAGGGTGGTGGAGGGGCGCTATAAGCCCTCGTCGGATACGCCGACCCATCTGGAGCTGTATAAGGCGTTTAGCGGCGTGGGCGGAATTGTGCACACCCATTCGCGCCACGCGACGATTTGGGCGCAGTCGGGCAGGCCGCTGCTGGCGATGGGCACCACTCACGCCGACTATTTTTATGGGCCGATCCCCTGTACCCGCCCGCTCAGCGATGTTGAAATCCGCGGTGATTATGAAACCAATACCGGTCACGTGATTATTGAAACGCTGGGCGCGCAGCATACCGATCCGCTCAGCGTGCCCGCCGCGCTGGTCCACGGCCACGGCCCGTTTGCATGGGGAAAAGATCCGGCGAACGCGGTGCATAATGCGGTGGTGCTGGAGGAGATTGCCTATATGAATATGTGGACCCGTCAGCTGAGCATTGACGAACAGCCGGTCTCTGCCACGCTGCTGGATAAACACTATTTGCGTAAACACGGGGCAGGGGCCTACTACGGACAATAATCGCCTGCCTTCCCCGGATTGCGGCGTAAACGCCTTATCCGGGCTACCGGCCCGCAGTCGACGGTGAACACGTAGCCCGGCTAAGCGAAGCGCGAGCCGGGGACAACGGCTAGGGCATAAACCGATAGCCGATCCCCGTTTCGGTCAGCAAATGCTGCGGACGCGCCGGATCGGCCTCCAGCTTTTGCCGCAGGTGCCCCATATAAATGCGCAGATAGTGGCTGTGCTCCACCGCATTCGGCCCCCAGACCTGATTGAGCAGCTGCCGCTGGGTCAGCACCTTGCCGGGATTATTGAGCAGTACCGCCAGCAGGCGAAATTCAATCGGCGTCAGGTGGATCTCCTGATCGCCGCGTACGATGCGGCGGGCGGGGATATCAACATCAATATCGGCAAAACGCACCTGCGGTTCGTCGGCCTGGGCGCCGGCATGGCGGCGCATCGCCACCCTCAGCCGCGCCTGCAGCTCGCCAATACCAAAGGGTTTACTGAGATAGTCATCGGCACCAGCGTCAAGCGCGGCGATTTTGTCCTGCTCCTCGGTGCGCGCCGACAGCACGATAATCGGCATCTGGCTCCACTGGCGAACCTCGCGAATAAACGCGTTGCCGTCACCATCGGGTAGTCCAAGATCGAGAATGGTTAAATCCGGCTTGCGGGTCGCGGCTTCGATCAGCCCGCGCTGCAGGGTCTCCGCTTCAAATACGCGCATGCCGTCGGCTTCCAGCGCGGTGCGCAGAAAGCGGCGGATAGCATTTTCGTCTTCAACGATCAGAACGTTAATCACATTTCCTCGGCTAACTCTTCCAGTTCAGGGGGCGTTTCCCTCGGCAGTGTAACACGGAAGCAGGCGCCGCCCTGCGGGCGCGTCGCGGCGCTAATGGTCCCGCCGTGCACCTCAACGATCGCCTGGCAAATGGCCAGCCCCAGCCCGACGCCGGGGATCGCCGACTCTTTATTGCCGCGAGCGAATTTATCAAAGATAGCCTGTTCTTGCCCGGTGGGGATACCCGGTCCGTTATCCCATACCTCAAGCACTAAAGTGTGCGGATCGACGTCCGCGGTAATGCCGATTTGCGCCTGTGCTCCCGCGTATTTCACCGCATTTTCCAGAAGATTAATCAGTACCCGCTCAAAAAGCGGACCGTCGACGTGAACCAGCAGTAGCGGGTCCGGCAGCGCAAGCTGAATATGCCGCCCGCCGAGCCCCGGCTCCAGCATACGCAGCGCGCTGCCGACGACCTCTTCCAGGGTTAGCCACTCTTTATGCAAATTAAAGCCGCCGGACTGGATCCGCGCCATATCCAGCAGATTATTCACCAGGCGGGTGGTATTGAGCACGTGCTGGCGTATCTCGTTGGCCTGCGGCGCGTGCTTCGATCCTTCGCTGGCGAGATCGAGCGTCAGGATTTCCGCCTGGCCAAACAGCACCGTAAGCGGAGTCCGTAGATCGTGGGACAGCGCCGCCAGCAGCGAGTTGCGCAGGCTTTCCCGTTCGCTGTTCAGCCGGGCCTGCTCTTCGCTGGCGGTGAGCGCCAGCCGTTCCAGAGCGCTGGCGACCAGCAGGGTGAAGGTTTCCAGCAGGCGCTGCTGTTCGGGGATCATCAGCTGGCGCAGGTTGGCCGGCTCCACGACCAGCAGTCCCCAGGTGCGGGTGGCGCTTTTCAGCGGCAGGATCTGGTAGGGCACTCCGGGAAGCGTATCGGTGCCCGCACCGGCGGGTTGTCCTTTATCAAAGCTCCAGCGGGCAATCGCGTCATCCCAGGTGATTGCCGCCGCGGGCTTTGTCAGCGGCGTGAGTCTTAATGTTTCATCGGGCAGCAGCAGCTGGCTGCGCGCCTGAAACGTTGAGGCGATAAACCGCTCGCTGGTGGCGGCGATATCTTCACGACTGCGGCCCACCGCCAGCGCTTTTGACATTTCGTACAGATGCCGGGTGCGCTGTTCACGATAGCGCGCCACCCGCGCCTGGTAGCGTACGCCGGCGGTGAGGTTGCCGATAAGCAGCCCGACGGTCAACATCACGCCAAAGGTCAGCAGATACTGCACGTCAGAAACCGCCAGCGTGCCGCGCGGCGCGACAAAAAACAGGTCGAAGCTGACCACGTTAATCACCGTCGCCAGTACCGACGGCCAGCGGCCGTACAGAAGGGCGATAATCACCACGCCGAGCAGGTACAGCATCACCAGGTTGGCGGCCTCAAAGGCCATCAGCCACTGCATGGCGACGACGGTAATAACCGCGCACAGGGCGATGGCGACGACGCACCCCTGGAGCTGCAAACGCCATTTTTCCATCGCCGACCGGCTATCGCTGGCGCGCGCCGGCAGGGAGGCGGCCTTTTCATCCAGCGCGATCACCACCAGGTCGAGATCCGGCGCGTGACGGGCCAGGCGATCGGCGAAGCCACTGCGATCCCACCAGCGCCTTTTCTGCTGGCGGCCAATCACTATCTTGCCGAGATTATGTTCGCGGGCGTAGTGGAGAACGGCCTTCTCTTCAGAAGGATCGGCGAGGGTGGCGGTTTCCGCGCCCAGCTCCTGCGCCAGCCTGAGCGCGGCGAGAATCGCCCGCCGTTTCGCCTCCGGCAGGCGGTGCAGAGAGGGGGTTTCAACATACACCGCATGCCAGACGCTCCCCAGCCGGGCCGCCAGCCGGGCGGCGGCGCGGACCAGCTTTTCGCTGCCGGTGTTATGGCCGATGCACAGCAAAATGGCGTCGCGGGTATGCCAGACCTTTTCCTGGCCCTGACGGTCGCGCCAGGCGCGCATCTGCTCATCGACCCGATCGGCGGTACGGCGCAGCGCCAGCTCGCGCAGGGCGATGAGGTTGCCCTTGCGAAAGAAGTTCTCGATGGCCCGCTCGGCCTGGCCGCCGATATAGACTTTTCCCTCATTGAGCCGCTGACGCAGATCGTCGGGGGGCAGGTCCACCAGCACCACATCGTCGGCGGCGTCGAAAAACGGATCCGGGACGGTTTCGCGAACCTGCACGCCGGTGATGCCGCTGACGACATCGTTCAGGCTCTCGAGGTGCTGGACGTTAACGGTGGTAAATACGTCAATGCCGGCTTCCAGCAGCTCTTCGACGTCCTGCCAGCGTTTAGGATGACGCGAGCCGGGCGCGTTGCTGTGCGCCAGCTCATCGACCAGAATCAGCGCCGGGCGACGGGCCAGCGCGCCGTCAAGGTCAAACTCCTTTACGTAGCGCCCGCGGTGGGAAAGGCGGCGCTGGGGCAGGGTACTGAGCCCCTCAAGCATTGCGGCCGTCTCTTTGCGTCCGTGGGTTTCCGCCACGCCAATCAGAATATCCAGCCCCTGGGCGCGCAGCCGCTGCGCTTCCGCCAGCATCGCCCAGGTTTTACCGACCCCGGCGCAGGCGCCAAAAAATATCTTTAGCTTACCGCGATGCGGGGCGGCGGCGTGTTGCAGCAGACGGTCAGGGTCCGGACGCAGCGGCTCGTCACTCATTTTTACTTATCCTTCAGGGCATCCAGCGACATATTCAGCTGCAGTATATTTACCACAGGTTGGCCGAGAAAACTGAGCAACGGTTTTTGCGTTGCCTCGTTCACCAACTGCGTGACTTGCTCCACGCTAAGCTGGCGCGCTTTGGCGACGCGCGGCGCCTGCCACAGAGCGGCGGCAGGCGTCAGACTGTAATCCAGTCCGCTCGCCGAGGCGGTCACCAGCTCCACCGGAACCGTTGCGCTGGCGTCCGGATTGGCGGCGCGCAGGGTCTGCACCCGTTCGCTGATGGCTTTGTCCAGCGCCGGATTGCTGGCGGCGAGGTTGCTGCCGCCGGACGCCAGCGGGTTATCAGGCATCTCCGCCGTCGCGGAAGGGCGGCCCTGGAAGTAGCCCGGCGCGGTAAAGTTCTGCCCGATAAGGCGGGAACCGCGCACTTCGCCGTCAATCCGCACCAGCGAGCCGTTGGCCTGCTGCGGGAACCACCACTGTCCCAGCGCGGTGGTTAACAGCGGATAGACGCCGCCGGTGAGCAGCGTTAACAGAATAAACAGCACAACAGCAGGACGAATGAATGACATGGTTTTTTCCTCACAGCAGCCCGGTCAGGGTCAATAACAGGTCGATCGCTTTGATACCGATAAAGGGCACCAGCAGTCCGCCCAGGCCGTAGACCCACAGGTTGCGGCGCAGCATCGCCGAGGCCGTCAGCGGCTTATAGCTCACGCCCTTCAGCGCTAGCGGGATCAGGAAGATGATAATCAGCGCATTAAAAATCACCGCGCTCAGGATCGCCGAAGAAGGCGAGTGCAGATGCATCACGTTAAGCATCGCCAGCGGCGGATAGACGGCGGCAAAGGCGGCCGGAATGATGGCAAAGTACTTCGCCACGTCGTTGGCGATACTGAAAGTGGTTAACGAACCGCGGGTCATCAGCATCTGTTTACCGATATGTACGACCTCGATCAGTTTGGTGGGGTTAGAGTCGAGATCCACCATATTGCCCGCCTCTTTCGCCGCCTGGGTACCGGAGTTCATCGCAACCGCCACGTCGGCCTGCGCCAGCGCCGGGGCGTCGTTGGTACCGTCGCCGGTCATCGCCACCAGCCGTCCTTCCGCTTGATACTGGCGGATCAACGCCAGCTTGGCCTCCGGCGTCGCTTCGGCGAGAAAGTCGTCCACGCCCGCTTCCGCGGCAATAGCGGCGGCGGTCAGGCGGTTATCGCCGGTGATCATCACCGTCTTAATCCCCATTTTACGCAGCTGGGCAAAACGCTCTTTGATGCCGCCTTTGACGATATCTTTCAGCGAGATAATCCCCAACACGCGTTCGCCTTCGGCGACCACCAGCGGCGTAGCGCCAAGACGCGCCACGTCTTCAACCTGTTTATCGACGTCGGCCGGGAAGTGGCCGCCGTTGGCCTCAACGTGGCGGCGAATGGCATCCACGGAACCTTTGCGGATCATCCGCTGGTCGATGTTGATGCCGCTCATCCGGGTCTGGGCGGTAAACGGCACGAAGGTGGCATGCAGCGATTGCAGATCGCGCTCGCGCAGATTAAAGCGCTGTTTTGCCAGCACCACGATGCTGCGGCCTTCCGGCGTTTCGTCGGCCAGCGACGACAGTTGGGCGGCATCGGCAAGGGTTTTCTCTTCCACGCCCTGCGCAGGCAGGAATGCCGAAGCCTGGCGGTTGCCGAGGGTAATGGTGCCGGTTTTGTCCAGCAGCAGGACGTCGACGTCGCCCGCCGCTTCAACCGCGCGGCCGCTGGTGGCGATCACGTTCGCGCCGAGCATGCGGCTCATCCCGGCGACGCCGATGGCCGACAGCAGGCCGCCGATAGTGGTGGGGATCAGGCACACCAGCAGCGCCACCAGCACCGTGACGCTGACCGCGTTACCGCTCCAGGCGGAGAAGGGCCAGATGGTGGCGGTGGCCAGCAGGAACACCAGGGTCAGGGCGATAAGCAGGATAGTCAGCGCGATTTCGTTCGGCGTCTTGCGGCGCTGGGCGCCTTCAACCATGGCGATCATCCGGTCAAGGAAGGTTTCGCCGGGGTTGACGCTGCAGCGGATCACCAGCCAGTCGGAGAGAATACGCGTCCCGCCGGTCACCGAGGCGAAGTCGCCGCCGGACTCGCGGATAACCGGCGCGGATTCACCGGTAATGGCGCTCTCATCCACCGACGCGCCGCCTTCGATAACTTCGCCATCGCAGGGAATAATATCCCCCGCTTCGACCAGCACCACGTCGCCTTTACGCAGCTCTTCGGCGGGGACGTGGTCAATTTGCGCATCGTGCTGCGGCGCGCGCAGCTTACGGGCAAAGGCGGTCTTTTTGACCCCTTTGAGGCTGTTAGCCTGCGCTTTACTGCGGCCTTCCGCCATCGCTTCGGCGAAGTTGGCGAACAGGACGGTGAACCACAGCCAGAGACTCACGGCGGCGGTAAATCCGGCGCTGCCGGCGATCTGCCCGCTTGCCATGGCAAGAGCCAGCAGGGTGGTGAGCAGACTGCCAATCCAGACGATAAACATCACCGGGTTACGCCACTGTACGGCAGGGCTCAGTTTTTTCACGGCGTCCAGCAGGGCCTGACGCACCAGCGTCGGCTCCAGCAGGGCTAATGATTTGCGACTCATAACAGGTTGCTCCGCAATCGCTTAAAGTAAGGAAAAGTGTTCCGCCAGCGGGCCGAGCGCCAGCGCGGGAATAAAGGTCAGGGCGCCAACCAACAGCACGGTGCCGATCAGCAGGCCGATAAACAGCGCGTCATGGGTGGCTAGCGTGCCGCTGCCGGCGGGCTGAATTTTCTTCGTTACCAGCGAACCGGCAATCGCCATCACCGGGATAATGACCGCGAAGCGGCCAACCAGCATGCAGAACGCCAGCAGCAGGTTCCAGAACGGCGTCGCCGCGCTGAGGCCGCCAAAGGCGCTGCCGTTGTTGTTGGCCGCCGAGGTGACGGCGTACAGCACTTCGCTGAAGCCGTGCGGCCCGGGGTTGAACATGCCCGCGCGACCGGCTTCGGTCATCATCGCCAGCGCCGTGCCGAGGAGCACCAGCGTCGGGGTCACGAGGATCGCCAGCGCAATCATTTTCATTTCGCGGACGTCAATTTTCTTCCCGAGGTACTCCGGGGTGCGGCCAATCATCAGCCCGGCGATAAATACCGCCAGCATCACGAACAGCAGCATGCCATACAGACCCGAGCCGACGCCGCCGAAGACCACTTCGCCTATCTGCATCAGCCACATGGGGACCATTCCGCCCAGCGCGGTAAAGGAGTCGTGCATGGCGTTGACCGCCCCGCAGGACGCGGCGGTGGTGACCACGGCAAACAGGCTGCTGGCGAGAATACCGAACCGGCTCTCTTTGCCTTCCATATTGATACTGCTGTCGGCGCCAAGGCTCAGCAGATGCGGGTTACCGCGGGTTTCCGCCCACATCACCACCGCCACGCAGACGATGAAGATGAGCGTCATCGCCCATAGAATGGCCCGTCCCTGACGGCGATCGCCCACCACCTCGCCGAAAGCGAAGCACAGCGCCGCCGGGATGAGAAAGATCGCCAGCATCTGCACCAGGTTGGTCAGCGCGGTCGGGTTTTCAAACGGATGCGCTGAGTTGGCGTTAAAGAAGCCGCCGCCGTTAGTACCCAGCATTTTGATCGCTTCCTGTGAAGCCACCGGCCCCATCGGCAGCATCTGGCGTACCCCTTCAAGCGAGGTAAAGCCCTGATTCGGGGCAAAACTCTGCGGCACTCCCTGCTGAATAAAGAACAGCGCGATGAGCAGCGAAATGGGCAGCAGCAGCCAGAGGGTGATGCGGGTCAGATCGACCCAGGCGTTGCCCAGGGTGCTGACTTTCTGCCGGGCGTAAGCGCGGGTAAGGGCAAAGATCACCGCGATGCCGGTGGCGGCGGAGAGGAAGTTTTGCACCGCCAGCCCGGCCATCTGGCTAAGGCTACTCATGGTGGTTTCACCGGCATAGGCCTGCCAGTTGGTGTTGCTGACAAAGCTCACCGCCGTATTCAGCGCCAGGTCCCACGACAGGCCGGGCAGGTGCTGCGGATTGAGCGGCAGCGAGCCCTGGAACATCAGCAGCGTGAACAGGACCAGCAGACCCAGCGCGTTAAACAGCAGAATAGCGAATAAATATTGATACCAGTTCATCTCCTGCGAACGAATGCCCGCCGCCCGCCATAAACCGCGTTCGATACCGGCCAGGCCCGGTAGCGGGGCATCATTGATCATCGTCGCCAGCGCCGTGCCCAGCGGACGAGCCAGGATCATCAGCAGCAGAATAAAGCTCGCGATGAGTAAAAATCCTTGAGCGGCCATCAGAATGCCTCCGCGTGCATCAGGGCATAAACCAGATAAACCAGCAACAGGAACACCAGCGCTACGCCAGCGATTACGCCTGCACTCACAATCCACCTCCGGGTGTCTTTTTGATTTACGAGGAGAATAGGCAGTCGGGCGCAAAGATTTCGCAAAAATCAGCGGCGGGGGTGTAAAAAAAATATAAAAATCGCCAAGACCACAATTTAACTAATGATTAGTATTAATTTAACCTTTTTGTAACTAAGTTACCGGTTGAATGTAAATAAAGGCTAAATACGTGCTTTTTAGTGGTCGGATGAGTAGTAAAATTACAGCCAAAGCGGTACTATTTTAAGCAGAGAAACAGATTAACTTTACCGGCTTTGCTTGCCGGCCTGACAAAGGGGAGAGAAATTATGGCGTTGTACAAAACTTATCCTGCTCATATCATCTTTGCGCGTCGCGCTTTCGCCGTGGCGGCTGGCGTGCTGGCGCTGCCGGTAATGCTGTTCTGGAAAGATCGCGCCCGTTTTTACAGCTGGCTGCACCGCGTGTGGGCGAAAACCAGCGAACAGCCGGTATGGCTGGCGCAGGCTGAAAAAGTCTCCGCAGATTTTTATTAATAACGGTTTATGGCTCAGCGGGCGCGCGCTGCGAAAACGGGCTAATGGCTTGATATCCTGGTTTATTTACCCTGTTTTCCCCGGCACAGCGTGCCAACAGATTACCTTATCATCATGCCGCCGGTTTACCCGGCGGTTTTTTTTTGCCATGAGTGGCTTACACTTATTCACTCCCCGAAGGTTAAGCCTGCGGGAGGGTTAAATATAAGTCGAACTTATCAATTTTCATGATGAAAGGAATGCTATGGCCACCCATCTGGTCTGGTTTCGCGCGGATTTGCGCATCCACGATAACCTGGCGCTCGCCGCCGCCTGCCGCGATCCCCATGCCGAGGTGCTGGGATTATTTATCGCCACGCCAGGGCAATGGCGCCAGCACGGTATGGCGCCGCGCCAGGCGGCGTTTATGGTCAGCCACCTTCACAGCCTGCAAGCGGCGCTGGCCGAAAAGGGGATCCCGCTGCAGATTGAACATGCCGCAGATTTCACCGCCAGCGTGGCGCTGCTCGCCAGCATTTGCCGGCAGCGGCAGGTGACCCATCTGTTTTACAACTACCAGTACGAAATCAATGAACGCCAGCGCGATGCGGCGGTGGAGAAATCCTTAGCGGAGGTGACCTGTCAGGGCTTTGATGACAGCGTTCTGCTGCCGCCGGGCAGCGTACTGACAGGCAGTCGTGAAATGTATAAGGTCTTTACGCCGTTTAAAAATGCCTTTATTCGCCGTTTGCAGGAAGCGCTGCCGGAGTGCGTCGCCGCGCCGAAAGTCCGCGCGGGCGGCCCCATCGCTGCGGCGTCTGAAGTGAAAATAGATTATCCGCAGACGCCATTTGATAGCGAGCTGTTCGCCGCGGATGAAAAAAGCGCCATCGCCCGGCTTCGCGGCTTCTGCCAGCAAAAGGCCGCCGACTATGAGCAGCAGCGCGATCTTCCCGCCATCGAGGGGACCAGCCGACTGTCGCCGTGCCTGGCGGTGGGCGCGCTCTCACCGCGCCAGTGCCTGCACCGTTTGCGGGTTGAGCAGCCGCGGGCGCTGGATGGCGAAGCCGGATCGGTATGGCTCAACGAGCTTATCTGGCGCGAGTTTTATCGTCACCTGATGGTTTACTACCCAAACTTGTGTAAGGGGCGGCCTTTTATCGACTGGACCGATAACGTGGCGTGGCTGGACGATAAATCCGCGCTTCAGGCCTGGCAGCGCGGGCAAACCGGCTTCCCGATTGTCGACGCCGCGATGCGTCAGCTTAATGCGACCGGCTGGATGCATAACCGCCTGCGAATGATTGTCGCCAGTTTTCTGGTGAAAGACCTGCGCATCGACTGGCGGCTGGGCGAGCGCTACTTTATCGAACAGCTTATTGATGGCGATCTGGCGGCGAATAACGGCGGCTGGCAGTGGGCGGCTTCAACGGGTACCGATGCCGCGCCCTATTTTCGTATTTTTAACCCGACGACCCAGGGAGAGCGCTTCGACAAAGCGGGGCAGTTTATTCGTCAATGGCTGCCGGAACTGGCCGGGGTACCTGAAAAAGCGGTGCATCAACCGTGGCTGTGGGCGGAGAAACAGGGCGTAACGCTGGATTATCCGCGCCCGATTGTTGACCACAAGCAGGCGCGGCTGGCGACGCTGGCGGCCTGGGAAGCCGCCAGAGAGCTTAAGACTCCATCGCCAGGCGACGAGTCCGGATCTTAACGGCGTGATACAGCCAGATAGCCAGCACCAGGCCGACGCAGGCCAGCGCGCCCCAGGTTATCTGGCTGAATACCTCAATGTAGGCGTTGATCGAGTAGTTGACGGCCCCGGCGGCATCGAACGACCCCTGCGAGGTTTGATCGGCAATCACGCCTGCCAGATAGTTAGCGATAGCGCCGGAGAGCAGCATATAAATACCGGTCAGCACCCCGGTCACGCCGGGGATCTCAATACGGGTAATCTGCGACATCGCCACCGGGTCGATAAACAGCTCGGCGAAGCCCATCACCGCCAGGCCCAGCACCATCAGCGGCATTGAAGATTGTCCGTAAGCCGCCGACCAGCGTGCGCTGAGGGTCAGGATACAGAAACCGGCGCTCATCAGGCCGAGGCCCAGCGCGAATTTGCCCCAGATACGCACGGTACGGTTGCCGTTAATATTCTCCTTCACCAGCCACGCCAGCACCACCCCACAGAGCATCACTGCAAAGGCGTTCACCGACTGGAACATCGCGGTCGGTATCTCATAGCCCATAAAATGACGATTAACAAAACGGTCGATATAGAGGCTGATGGAGCTGCCGCCCTGCTGCGCAAAGGCCCAGAACAGCAGGCTGAAGCAGGTGAGCACCATAATCAGCCGCAGCTCTTTACGCTGCCTGGCGGTCTCCGCCCGCAGGTAGATCCGCGTCAGTACCGCCAGGCCGATAACCGTCGCCACAATCAGCGCGTAAACCGACCACTCCTGCCAGAACAGCACGGTGATCAGCAGCGGCGCGGCGATCAGCAGCACCAGCAGCCAGCCCCAGTTTGGTAAGACGAAACTCCGCGCCCGCAGCGCTTCGCGATTGACGCCCCGGGTGTGGCGGAAATGGTGATTGCCGCTGAGGAAAATCACCAGCCCGGCGATCATGCCGACGGCCGCCAGCGCGAAGCCCATCGCCCAGCTGTACTCCTCCTGCACGTAGCCGCAGGCGATTGGCGCAACGATAGACCCGACGTTACCCGCCGCGTACATCAGCGAAAAACCGCCGTCGCGGCGCGGGTCGGTGGGTTCATACAGCTCGCCGAGCAGGCAGCTGACGTTGGATTTAAACAGCCCGTAGCCGCAGACAATAATCGCCAGCGACAGATAGAGGAAGGTAGGGGCGATTTCGCTGGCGCCGAGCACCAGATGGCCGATGGCCATCAGCAACGCGCCGAGCATCACCGCCATGCGGTTGCCCAGCAGCTTATCGGCCAGGAAGCCGCCGAGAATCGGCGTGACGTAGACTAAAGAACAGTAGGCGCTGAACAGCGCATAAGCATGATTATCGTCATACTTGAGCTGGTTGGTGAGATAAAGAATCAGCAGCGCGCGCATGCCGTAAAAACTGAAATATTCCCAGATTTGCAGCGCGACGACGTAATAAATCGCCCGCGGCTGTGAGGATTGTGTGTTCATGTAATGCCTTGTCCTGCCGTAAAAAAGAAAGTCGATCTTTCTGCATGAATAGCCATTAACTAGCGATATTCATGGCCTTATGGGCTTTCTGGTTATTTAATATGCTGTAATAGTGCATAAATATACACGAATGCGCGAACGAGGGAGTAGACAAATTGCGGGATTTCGCGAAAAGTCAAAATGGACGGCGAAGCGGCAGAACTATCGACTGACCGGACGGATACCGTTATGTTATTCCTCTGCATAGAACGATGACCTGGTGGAACGGCAATGAAAAATAGTGAACTGGAACAACTGATTAATGAAAAACTCAATAGCGCGGCCATCAGTGATTACGCCCCCAACGGGCTCCAGGTGGAAGGGCGCGAAACGATACAAAAAGTCGTCACCGGCGTGACCGCCAGCCAGGCGCTACTGGATGAAGCCGTCCGCCTGGAGGCCGATGCGGTGATCGTCCATCACGGTTACTTCTGGAAAGGCGAATCGCCGGTCATTCGCGGCATGAAGCGCAATCGCCTCAAAACGCTGCTGGCTAACGACATTAACCTCTATGGCTGGCACCTGCCGCTAGACGCTCACCCGGAACTGGGCAATAACGCTCAGCTGGCGTCGCTGCTCGGCATTAATGTGATGGGGGAAATTGAACCGCTGGTACCGTGGGGCGAACTGTCGATGGCGGTATCGGGCCTGGAGCTGGCTTCATGGATTGAAGCGCGGCTGGGTCGCAAACCGCTGTGGTGCGGCGACACCGGGCCGGATAAAGTCGCCCGCGTGGCCTGGTGCACCGGCGGTGGGCAAAGCTTTATCGACAGCGCGGCCCGCTTTGGCGTCGATGCGTTTATTACCGGTGAAGTTTCAGAGCAAACCATACACTCGGCGCGCGAGCAGGGGCTGCATTTCTACGCCGCCGGGCACCATGCCACCGAGCGCGGCGGCATTCGCGCGTTAAGCGAATGGCTGACGGAAAATACCGAACTGGACGTCACGTTTATTGATATCCCGAACCCGGCCTGATGAACGGAGGCAAAAGTGCAGCGAGCGCGTTGTTATTTATTAGGTGAAACGGCAGTCGTACTAGAGCTTGAGCCTCCGGTGACGCTGGAAAGCCAGAAGCGGATCTGGCGGTTAGCCCAGCGGCTGGTAGGCCATACCGAGGTGGTGGAAGCCATCCCGGGCATGAACAACATTACCGTGATATTGCGCAACCCGCAGCAGACGGCGTGGGACGCGATTGAACGCCTGCAGCTCTGGTGGGAGGAGTGCGATACGCTCGAACCGGAATCGCGGGAGGTCTCGGTCCCGGTAGTTTATGGCGGCGAATACGGACCGGATCTGGGAGAAATTGCCCGCCACAGCGGCCTGAGCGAAAAGCAGGTGGTTGAGCTGCATTCGTCGGTGGAGTACGTGGTGTGGTTCCTCGGCTTCCAGCCGGGGTTCCCGTACTTCGGCGGCCTGCCGGAGCAGCTGGCGATGCCGCGACGGGCGGAGCCGCGCCTGCTGGTGCCCGCCGGGTCCGTCGGTATTGGCGGGGCGCAAACCGGGATCTATCCGCTGGCGACGCCGGGGGGATGGCAGCTGCTGGGGCGTACGCCGCTGGCGCTGTTTGATCCGAAGCGCAAGGAGCCGGTGCTGCTGCGTTCCGGCGACAGAGTGCGTTTCGTGCCGCAAAAGGAGGGCGTATGTTAAAAATTATCCGCGCCGGAATGTATACCTCGGTGCAGGACGGCGGGCGTGAAGGGCTGCGTCAGCTGGGCATCAGCCGCTGTGGCGCTATGGATAAGCCGGCGCTGGTCACCGCTAATCTGCTGGTGGGTAACGGTGCCAACGCCGCGGCGCTGGAGATAACGCTGGGCCAGGTGGATATTCAGTTTGAACGCAGCGGCTGGTTTGCGCTGACCGGCGCCGCCTGCGAGGCGAAGCTAGATGGCGAGCCGGTATGGGTGGGCTGGCGAACGGCGGTCAAGGCCGGGCAGCATCTGGTGCTCAAGAATCCGCAGCACGGCGTGCGCAGCTACCTGGCGGTGGCGGGGGGGATTGCGGTACCGAAGGTGCTGGGTTCGCGCAGCACCGATCTGAAAGTGGGGATTGGCGGTCTGGAAGGTCGACGTTTGCAGGACGGAGACCGACTGAAGCTGGGGAAATCGGATAAGCAGTTCCGCGGGCCGCGCGGCGTGAAGCAGCTCCCCATCGGTAACCGCATCCGCGCGCTGCCCGGGCCCGAATACCAGGAGTTTGATAGCGTGTCGCAGGACACGTTCTGGCGCTCGCCGTGGCAGCTTAGCCCGCAGAGCAATCGTATGGGCTATCGCCTGCAGGGGCAACCGCTGAAGCGGACGACCGACCGCGAGATGCTTTCGCACGGCCTGCTGCCCGGCGTGGTACAGGTTCCGCATAATGGCCAGCCCATCGTACTGATGAACGACGCGCAGACCACCGGCGGCTATCCGCGGATTGCGACCATTATCGAAGCCGACATGTACCAGCTGGCGCAGATCCCGCTGGGACAGCCGATCCACTTTGTTCCCTGCTCCCTGGAGGAGGCGCTGAAGGCGCGCGCCGACAGACAACGTTATTTTGAACAGCTGGCATGGAGACTGAACGATGAAGATTGATTTAAACGCCGACCTGGGCGAAGGCTGCGCCAACGATAGCGCGCTGCTGCAGCTGGTCTCTTCCGCCAATATCGCCTGCGGTTTCCATGCGGGCGATGCGGTGATGATGCTGCAGTGCGTCCGCGAAGCGCTAAAATATGGCGTCGCGGTGGGCGCGCATCCCAGCTTTCCTGACCGGGAAAATTTTGGCCGTACGGCGATGCAGCTGCCGCCGGAAACGGTTTATGCGCAAACGCTGTATCAGGTCGGCGCGCTGGCGGCGCTGGTGCGCGCGCAGGGCGGCGAGCTGCAGCACGTCAAGCCGCACGGCATGCTCTATAACCAGGCGGCAAAAGATCCGCAGCTTGCTGACGCTATCGCCAAAGCGGTATATGACGTTGACGCGGGTCTGGTGCTGGTAGGCCTGGCGGGCAGCGAGCTGATTCGCGCCGGGCAGCGTTATCAGCTGACCACCCGCCAGGAGGTCTTCGCCGACCGCGGCTATCTGGCGGACGGCAGCCTGGTGCCGCGCACCCAGCCCGGCGCGCTGATCGAGAGCGAAGAGCAGTCGCTGGCGCAAACCCTGGAAATGGTGCAGCACAGCCGGGTGCGCAGCATCACCGGCGAATGGGCGCACGTGGTGGCGGAAACCGTCTGCCTGCACGGCGACGGCGAGCACGCGCTGGATTTTGCGCGCCGCTTGCGCGCGGCGTTTGCCGGGCGCAATATACAGGTCAGTGCGGAAGTAGAAGAATAAAAACAATATTATCAAGCAATTAACATTAGACAACAATTCACAACAACATACAGGATGTAACTATGGGAGAGTCATTATCTCTCTGGCCACTGATCGGCATTGCTGCGATCGTGGTCGGATTTGTTCTGCGTTTTAACCCGGTACTGGTGGTTATTGTGTCCGGGATCATCACGGGTCTGACGGCGCATATGCCGATCGCGACCATTCTGGAAAAGCTGGGAGAAGGATTTCTTAATACCCGCAACCTGCCGTTTATTCTGCTGCTGCCGCTGGCGGTGATTGGCCTGCTGGAGCGGCACGGTCTGAAAGAGCGCGCGCAGACGTGGATCGCGAAGATCCGCAGCGCCACCGCCGGTCGTCTGCTTATCGTCTATCTGTTCGTTCGTGAAGTGACCGCGGCGATGGGCCTCACCAGCCTGGGTGGTCATCCGCAGATGGTGCGCCCGCTGCTGGCGCCGATGGCGGAAGGGGCGGCGGAGAAAAACTTCGGCGCCTTGCCCGGCGAGGTGCGCTATCGTCTGCGCGCGATGTCGGCGGCGACCGACAACGTGGGCCTGTTCTTCGGGGAAGATATTTTCGTTGCCTTCGGGGCGATTATCTTTATGCATAACTTTATGCTGGAGTCGGGCGGCATTCAGACCGAGCCGCTGCATATCGCCCTGTGGGGGATCCCAACGGCGGTCTGCGCCTTCCTGATCCACTCCGCCCGCCTGTGGCGCCTCGACCGCCATCTCCAGCGCGAGCTGGACAAGGTTAACGCCGGGCAGGCGAAAGGCGGTGCCGCATGAATTTTCAGCAAACCTGGCTGTACTGGCTGGCGGGCGCGGTTCTGCTGGTGGTGGCGGTGATGTCATGGCGCGATAAGGCCAACCCGCGCAGGCTGACAACCGGCCTGTTCTGGGGGCTGTATGGCCTGGTGTTTCTGTTTGGCGACTGGACCTATGAGCTGGTCGGCGACAAGCGGGCCGTTAATATCGGCGTTGGCGTGGTGGTGGTGGTGCTGGCGCTGATCGCCGGTTTTGGCGGCGTGCGCCTCGGTCGCTATCATCAGCGCTCGCAGGAAGAACGTACCGCCAGCGCCGCGCGTCTTGGCAACCGGCTGTTTTTCCCGGCGCTGGCGATCCCGGTGGTGACGGTGATCGGCGTGCTGCTGTTTAATAATCTCCCCTCGCTGCAGGTCGCTATCTTTGGCCCGGGCAATCACGCCACGCTGATCACGCTGTTTTCGATGACCGCGGGCACGCTGCTCGGTCTGGTGATGGCTATCCGCATGACCCATGAAACGGCGGCGCAGCCGTTACAGGAAGCCCGCCGCCTGCTGGATTCGGTGGGCTGGGCGTTTATTTTGCCGCAGATCCTCGCGGTGCTCGGGCTGCTGTTTACCGCCGCCGGCGTTGGCAACAGCATCTCCCTGCTGACGCAGCACTACCTGGCGGTAGACAGCCGGTTTATCGCCGTTGCCGTCTATACCCTGGGAATGGCGCTGCTGACGATGGTGATGGGCAACGCTTTCGCCGCGTTTCCTATCGTGACGGCGGGAGTCGGGATCCCGATTCTGGTGCTGCAGCACGGGGGGAACCCGGCGGTGATGGCGGCCATTGGCATGTTCTCCGGCTACTGCGGAACGCTGATGACGCCTATGGCGGCGAACTTCAATATCGTGCCGGCTGCGCTGCTGGAGCTGCCGGATAAAAACGCGGTCATAAAAGCCCAGGTGCCGACCGGCGTTATGCTGCTTATCGTGAACGTATTTTTGCTCTATTTCCTGATGTTCCTGTAAGGAGGGATCATGGCTGGCGTGTTAATTACCGGTTTTGAGCCGTTCGGCGGCGAAGCGGTTAACCCTTCGTGGGAAGTGGTAAAGCGGCTGGATGGCGCTATTATCGGCGGACAGCCGGTGGCGGCGCGGCAGCTGCCGTGCGTCTTTGGCGACGCCCTGACGGCGCTGAACGCCGCGCTGGATGAGCTGGATCCCGTCCTGACCCTGGCGATTGGCCAGGCGGGCGGTCGCGTCGACATCACCGTTGAGCGGGTGGCGATCAACGTCGATGATGCGCGGATCCCGGACAATAAAGGCCTGCAGCCGATCGACGTACCGATCGCTGCCGGCGGGCCGGCGGCGTACTTCAGCACGCTGCCGATCAAAGCGATCGTAACCGCCCTGCGCAGCCGGGGGATCCCGGCGTCGGTGTCGCAGACGGCGGGGACGTTTGTCTGTAATCACGTGATGTACGGCCTGCTGCACAGCCTGCGTCATCTCAGCGGCGCGAAGGGCGGGTTTATCCATATTCCGTATTTGCCGGAGCAGGCCGCGGCTCACCCCGGCGAAGCCAGTATGGCGGTAGAGACGGTGCAGGCCGCGCTGGAGACGGCCATCGCCGTTGCCCTGCAGCAGGATGGCGATGTGAAAGTCGGCGGTGGGGCAACGCATTAACACAAGGACAAGATTATGCCGGAAGGTCCGGAAATTCGCCGCGCGGCGGATAGCCTGGAAGCGGCGATTAAAGGCGAACCCCTGACCGGGGCGTGGTTCGCCTTCCCGCAGTTACAACATTACCAATCTCAGTTGGTCGGCCAGCGAGTGACGCACATTGAAACTCGCGGTAAGGCGCTGCTGACCCACTTCTCCGGCGGGTTAACGCTGTATAGCCACAATCAGCTGTACGGCGTCTGGCGAGTGGTGGACGCGGGGGAGCAGCCTGAAACGACGCGCGTTCTGCGCGTTCGGCTGCAGACCGCGCGCAGGGCGATTTTGCTCTACAGCGCCTCTGATATTGAGATGCTGACGCCCGAGCAGCTCGCCCGCCATCCGTTTTTGCTGCGGGTCGGGCCGGATGTGCTCGATATGCGCCTTAGCGTTGAACAGGTCAAAGCGCGGCTGCTGTCGGCGAAATTCCGCAACCGCCAGTTCTCCGGTCTGCTGCTGGATCAGGCGTTTCTTGCCGGATTAGGCAACTATCTGCGCGTGGAGATCCTCTGGCAGGTGGGGCTGACCGGGCGGCATAAAGCCTCTGAACTGGATGAAAAACAGCTCGATGCGCTGGCGCATGCGCTGCTGGAGATCCCGCGCTTGTCCTACAACACCCGCGGTCTGGTGGACGAGAATAAGCACCACGGCGCGCTGTTTCGCTTTAAGGTTTTTCATCGCGAAGGGGAGGCCTGCGAGCGCTGCGGCGGAATAATCGAGAGAACGATGCTATCGTCGCGGCCGTTTTACTGGTGCCCGGGATGTCAGCAATAAAAAAACGCGCCTTCAGGCGCGTTTTTTGTCGCTGCGATAGCCCTCTTAACGGGCGATATCGTTTTTGAAATCGCGCTTTTCGTAGCCGGTATACAGCTGACGCGGACGGGCGATTTTCATGCCGTCGCTGTGCATTTCGTTCCAGTGCGCAATCCAGCCCACGGTACGCGCCATCGCGAAGATAACGGTAAACATAGAAGACGGAATGCCCATCGCTTTGAGGATGATACCGGAGTAGAAATCGACGTTCGGGTAGAGTTTCTTCTCGATGAAGTACGGGTCGTTGAGCGCGATGTGCTCAAGCTCCATGGCCACTTCCAGCAGATCGTCTTTGGTACCGAGCTCTTTCAGCACTTCGTGGCAGGTCTCACGCATCACGGTGGCGCGCGGGTCGTAGTTTTTGTACACGCGGTGGCCAAAGCCCATCAGGCGGAAAGAGTCGTTTTTGTCTTTCGCGCGACGGACGAATTCCGGAATGTGTTCAACGGAGCTGATCTCTTCGAGCATCTTCAGCGCCGCTTCGTTGGCGCCGCCGTGTGCCGGTCCCCACAGGGAGGCAATACCCGCAGCGATGCAGGCAAACGGGTTCGCGCCGGAAGAGCCGGCGGTACGTACGGTGGACGTTGAAGCGTTCTGTTCGTGGTCGGCGTGCAGGATCAGGATACGGTCCATGGCGCGTTCCAGAATCGGATTCACTTCATATTTTTCACACGGCGTGGAGAACATCATATTCAGGAAGTTACCCGCGTAGGAGAGGTCGTTGCGCGGATAAACGAAAGGCTGGCCGATAGAGTACTTGTAACACATTGCCGCCATCGTCGGCATTTTGGAGAGCAGGCGGAATGCGGCGATATCGCGGTGGCGTGGGTTATTCACATCCAGCGAATCGTGATAGAACGCGGCCAGCGCACCGGTGATACCGCACATGACGGCCATCGGGTGAGAATCGCGGCGGAACGCGTGGAACAGACGGGTAATCTGTTCGTGAATCATGGTGTGGCGGGTAACGATGGTTTTGAATTCGTCGTACTGGGCCTGGGTCGGCTTCTCACCGTTCAGCAGGATGTAGCATACTTCCAGATAGTTGGAGTCGGTTGCTAACTGATCGATCGGGAAACCGCGGTGCAGCAGGATACCTTCATCACCGTCGATAAAGGTGATTTTAGATTCGCAGGATGCGGTGGAGGTAAAACCAGGGTCAAAAGTAAACACGCCTTTTGAACCAAGACTACGAATATCAATAACATCCTGACCGAGCGTGCCCTTTAGCACATCCAGTTCGATAGCAGTATCACCACCCAGGGTGATTTTTGCTTTAGCATCAGACATTTATGGTCTCCTTAGCGCCTTTATTGCTTAAGGCTGCCGGGTGGTGGATTTGCATTCAGCCCGTAGCAGATGACATTACCAGTTTGTTATGTTGCACATCGCTCTGCGTCGCGAAAAGGGCAGGGTACAGAGCAAGGGCGCTTGATGGTACGTCTTCAGCCTACGACGAAACAACAGCAAATCAGCGTTTTAGCAGCCCGAATATTATAAAACTATATACCACTAATAACTGTCCTGATTACATCGGTCAATACTCTCTCACTGTTGCATAACTTATTCTCAGGTAAAAGAGTGACCCCATAACTTTTGCGTATTATTGCATTTATCTGGTAATGGTTGTAACAATAATGTTTAATATTTGTCAAATCAGATGATTAAAAATTAAAAATATGTTGTTATCGTGACATGGATCACTGTTCGGGAGAAAACCCGACAAACTATATGTAGGTTAATTGTAATGATTTTGTGAACGGCCTATACTGCCGCCAGGTCTCCGGAACACCCTGCAATCCCGAGCCACCCAGCGTTATTTTGTCACGCTTTAACTCCTGGAAAGGCGTTTTAACATGACTTTTAGTTATAGATAAGGACGCTGTCTGACCCGCAAGCAGACCGGAGGAAGGAAACAATAAGAACAGCATGTGGGCGTTATTCATGGTAAGAAATGTGAAAAAACAAAGACCTGTCAATCTGGATCTGCAAACGATCCGGTTCCCAATCACGGCGATAGCGTCCATTCTCCATCGCGTATCCGGAGTGATCACCTTCGTGGCGATCGGGATTCTGCTTTGGCTGCTGGGCACCAGCCTTTCCTCTCCCGAAGGTTTTCTCACTGCGGCATCCATTATGGATAGCTTCTTTGTGAAGTTCATCATGTGGGGCATCCTGACCGCGCTGGCGTATCACGCGGTGGTCGGTATTCGCCACCTGCTGATGGATTTTGGCTACCTTGAAGAAACCCTCGAAGTAGGGACACGCTCCGCCAAAATTTCTTTTGTTATTACTGTCGTGCTTTCACTTCTCGCAGGAGTCCTCGTATGGTAAGCAACGCCTCAGCACTAGGACGCAACGGCGTACATGACTTTATTCTGGTCCGTGCTACCGCTATCGTTCTGACCCTCTACATCATCTATATGGTTGGCTTCTTTGCCACCACCGGTGAAATTTCATGGGAAGTCTGGACGGGCTTTTTCTCCTCCGCGTTCACTAAAGTCTTCACCCTGCTGGCTCTCGTTTCCATTCTGATCCACGCCTGGATCGGGATGTGGCAGGTATTAACGGACTACGTTAAACCACTGGCCGTGCGCTTAATTCTGCAACTGCTGATCGTTGTTGCGCTGGTGGCTTACGTTCTTTATGGATTTGTTGTGGTGTGGGGTGTGTAATGAAATTGCCTGTCAGAGAATTTGATGCTGTTGTCATTGGTGCCGGCGGCGCAGGTATGCGCGCGGCGCTGCAGATTTCCCAGAGCGGCCAGACCTGTGCGCTGCTCTCTAAAGTTTTTCCGACCCGTTCCCATACCGTTTCCGCGCAGGGTGGTATCACCGTCGCGCTCGGTAATACCCATGAAGATAACTGGGAATGGCATATGTACGACACCGTTAAGGGGTCGGACTACATTGGCGATCAGGACGCCATCGAATACATGTGTAAAACCGGCCCGGAAGCGATTCTGGAGCTGGATCATATGGGTCTGCCGTTCTCGCGCCTCGAAAATGGCACGATTTATCAGCGTCCGTTCGGCGGCCAGTCGAAAAACTTCGGCGGCGAGCAGGCGGCACGTACCGCTGCGGCGGCTGACCGTACCGGTCACGCCCTGCTGCACACCCTCTATCAGCAGAACCTGAAGAATCACACCACTATTTTCTCCGAGTGGTACGCGCTGGATCTGGTGAAAAACGCCGATGGCGCGGTGGTCGGTTGTACCGCCCTGTGTATCGAAACCGGTGAAGTGGTTTACTTCAAGGCTCGCGCCACCGTGCTGGCTACCGGCGGCGCCGGTCGTATCTACCAGTCCACCACCAATGCCCATATCAATACCGGCGACGGCGTTGGTATGGCGATCCGCGCCGGCGTGCCGGTGCAGGATATGGAAATGTGGCAGTTCCACCCGACCGGTATCGCCGGGGCGGGCGTTCTGGTGACAGAAGGCTGCCGTGGTGAAGGCGGCTACCTGCTGAACAAACACGGCGAACGTTTCATGGAACGTTATGCCCCGAATGCGAAAGACCTGGCGGGTCGCGACGTGGTGGCGCGTTCCATCATGATCGAAATCCGTGAAGGTCGCGGCTGCGATGGTCCGTGGGGCCCGCACGCCAAGCTGAAGCTCGATCACCTCGGTAAAGAAGTGCTGGAATCCCGCCTGCCGGGTATCCTGGAGCTCTCCCGCACCTTTGCCCACGTCGACCCGGTAAAAGAGCCGATTCCGGTTATCCCAACCTGCCACTATATGATGGGCGGTATTCCGACCAAAGTGAGCGGACAGGCGCTGACCGTCAACGAGCAGGGCGAAGATGTGGTTATTCCGGGACTGTTCGCGGTAGGCGAAATCGCCTGCGTATCGGTACACGGCGCGAACCGTCTGGGCGGCAACTCGCTGCTTGACCTGGTGGTCTTTGGCCGCGCGGTGGGTCTGCACCTGCAAGAGTCTATCGCCGAGCAGGGCGTACTGCGCGACGCGACGGATGAAGAGATCGACGCTTCTCTGGAACGTTTGAACCGCTGGAACGGCAACCGGAATGGTGAAGACCCGGTCGAAATCCGCAAAGCGCTGCAAGAGTGTATGCAGCATAACTTCTCGGTCTTCCGCGAAGGGGATGCAATGGCGAAGGGCCTTGAGCAGCTGAAAGCCATCCGCGAGCGTCTGAAAAACGCCCGCCTGGATGATACTTCCAGCGAGTTCAACACCCAGCGCGTTGAGTGCCTGGAGCTGGATAACCTGATGGAAACCGCTTACGCCACCGCGATGTCTGCGAACTACCGTACCGAAAGCCGCGGCGCGCATAGCCGCTTCGACTTCCCGGATCGTGATGATGAAAACTGGCTGTGCCATTCCCTGTATCTGCCAGAGTCGGAATCCATGACGCGTCGTAGCGTCAATATGGAACCGAAGCTGCGTCCGGCATTCCCGCCGAAGATTCGTACTTATTAATGCGGAGACAGGAATATGAAACTCGAGTTTTCAGTTTATCGTTATAACCCGGACGTAGACGATGCTCCGCGCATGCAGGATTACACCCTGGAAGCGGAAGAGGGTCGCGACATGATGCTGCTGGACGCGTTAATCCAGCTGAAAGAGAAAGACCCGTCGCTGTCGTTCCGCCGCTCCTGCCGTGAAGGGGTTTGTGGCTCCGACGGTCTGAACATGAACGGGAAAAATGGTCTGGCGTGCATCACGCCGATCTCCGCGCTGAATCAGCCGGGTAAGAAAATTGTTATCCGTCCGCTGCCAGGATTACCGGTTATCCGTGATTTGGTGGTAGACATGGGGCAATTCTATGCACAATATGAGAAGATTAAGCCTTACTTGTTGAATAATGGGCAAAATCCTCCGGCTCGCGAGCATCTACAGTCGCCAGAGCAGCGTGAGAAACTCGATGGTTTGTACGAGTGTATTCTCTGCGCATGTTGTTCAACGTCTTGCCCGTCGTTCTGGTGGAACCCGGACAAGTTTATCGGCCCGGCCGGCCTGCTGGCCGCGTATCGCTTCCTGATCGACAGCCGCGATACCGAAACCAGCGAGCGCCTCGAAGGGCTGAGCGATGCTTTCAGCGTATTCCGCTGTCACAGCATTATGAACTGCGTCAGTGTGTGTCCTAAGGGGCTGAACCCGACGCGCGCCATCGGCCATATTAAGTCGATGCTGCTGCAGCGCAGTGCGTAAGTAACCCGGTCTGCCCCGGATGGCGCTAGAGCTTATCCGGGCTACCAAAAGCAGTCGCCCCGGCAGCGTTCGCGCCGCCGGGGGATATAGCAGGAAATCTTTAAAAACCGCCAAATATGTACCAGTAATCAAGGCGTTCAGAGCGAGGTAAGGCGGCAACTGAACGCATCTCCGGGAGCATAGTGAACTATGTGACCGGGGTAAGTGAAGGCAGCTGACGCAACCGCAGCCTGAACGCCGAAGATTAATGGCAGTTTTTAAAGGTTCCTTAGCGGACGAAACCACAACTCATCCGCAACAAGTGAACCCCGGCACGTACAACTTCTGTGCGTGGTAGTTTCTACGGCGAAATAAGCATATAAATGCTTAAGGGATCACGATGCAGAACGGCGCAATGAAAGCCTGGCTGGACTCTTCTTACCTCTCTGGTTCGAACCAGAGCTGGATAGAACAGCTCTATGAAGACTTCTTAACCGATCCTGACTCTGTTGACGCCAACTGGCGTTCTATGTTCCAGCAGTTACCTGGCACCGGAGTCAAACCGGATCAATTTCATTCCAAAACGCGTGATTATTTCCGCCGCCTGGCGAAGGATGCCTCGCGTTACACTTCTTCGATTTCCGACCCTGACACCAATGTGAAGCAGGTTAAAGTCCTGCAGCTCATCAACGCATACCGCTTCCGTGGTCACCAGCATGCGAATCTCGATCCGCTGGGACTGTGGCAGCAAGAGAGAGTGGCGGATCTCGATCCGGCTTACCACGATCTGACCGAGGCCGATTTCCAGGAGATCTATAACGTAGGTTCTTTTGCCATCGGTAAAGACACGATGAAGCTGGGCGATCTGATCTCTGCCCTGAAGCAAACCTATTGCGGCTCCATCGGCGCGGAATATATGCACATTACTTCTACCGAAGAAAAACGCTGGATCCAGCAGCGTATCGAGTCGGTAGCAGGCAAAGCGAGCTTTAGCGCCGAAGAGAAAAAACGCTTCCTGAGCGAGCTGACCGCGGCGGAAGGCCTCGAACGCTACCTCGGGGCGAAATTCCCGGGCGCAAAACGCTTCTCGCTGGAAGGCGGCGATGCGCTGATCCCGATGCTCAAAGAGATTATCCGCCACGCGGGTAAGAGCGGCACCCGCGAAGTGGTGCTGGGCATGGCGCACCGCGGTCGTCTGAACGTACTGGTCAACGTGCTGGGTAAAAAACCGCAGGACCTGTTCGACGAATTTGCCGGTAAACATAAAGAACACCTCGGTACCGGTGACGTGAAGTACCACATGGGCTTCTCGTCCGACATGGAAACCGAAGGCGGCCTGGTGCACCTGGCGCTGGCGTTTAACCCGTCGCACCTGGAAATCGTCAGCCCGGTGGTTATCGGCTCCGTACGCGCTCGCCTCGATCGTCTCGACGAACCGAGCAGCAACAAAGTTCTGCCGATCACCATTCACGGCGACGCCGCGGTCACCGGCCAGGGCGTGGTTCAGGAAACCCTGAACATGTCCAAAGCGCGCGGTTACGAAGTGGGCGGTACCGTACGCATCGTGATTAACAACCAGGTGGGATTCACCACGTCTAACCCGCTGGATGCGCGTTCTACCCCGTACTGCACCGACATCGGTAAGATGGTGCAGTCGCCGATTTTCCACGTCAACGCCGATGACCCGGAAGCGGTCGCTTTCGTGACCCGCCTGGCGCTGGATTTCCGTAATACCTTCAAACGTGATGTCTTCATCGACCTGGTGTGCTACCGCCGTCACGGCCACAACGAAGCCGACGAGCCGAGCGCAACCCAGCCGCTGATGTATCAGAAAATCAAAAAGCATCCGACCCCGCGCAAAATCTACGCTGACAAGCTGGAAGCCGATAAGGTCGCGACGCTGGAAGACGCTACCGAGCAGGTTAACCTCTACCGCGACGCGCTGGATGCCGGCGAATGCGTGGTGCAGGAGTGGCGTCCGATGAACATGCACTCCTTTACCTGGTCCCCGTACCTCAACCACGAGTGGGATGAGAGCTATCCGGACAAAGTTGAACCTAAGCGTCTGCAGGAGCTGGCGAAACGCATCAGTACGGTGCCGGAAGCCGTTGAGATGCAGTCGCGCGTCGCGAAAATCTATGGCGATCGTCAGGCAATGGCCGCCGGCGAGAAGCTGTTCGACTGGGGCGGCGCGGAAAACCTCGCCTACGCCACGCTGGTCGATGAAGGTATTTCGGTGCGTCTGTCCGGCGAAGACTCCGGGCGCGGGACCTTCTTCCACCGCCACGCGGTGATCCATAACCAGAAAAATGGTTCAACCTATACGCCGCTGCAGCACGTCCACAACGGTCAGGGCCATTTTAAAGTCTGGGACTCCGTGCTGTCAGAAGAAGCGGTCCTGGCGTTTGAATACGGCTATGCCACCGCAGAGCCGCGTACCCTGACCATCTGGGAAGCGCAGTTCGGCGACTTCGCCAACGGCGCGCAGGTGGTTATCGACCAGTTCATCAGCTCCGGCGAGCAGAAGTGGGGCCGTATGTGCGGTCTGGTGATGCTGCTGCCGCACGGCTACGAAGGCCAGGGGCCGGAGCACTCCTCCGCGCGTCTGGAACGCTATCTGCAGCTCTGCGCCGAGCAGAACATGCAGGTTTGCGTACCGTCCACGCCGGCGCAGGTTTACCATATGCTGCGTCGTCAGGCGCTGCGCGGTATGCGTCGCCCGCTGATCGTGATGTCGCCGAAATCGCTGCTGCGTCACCCGCTGGCGGTATCGAGCATGGACGAACTGGCTAACGGCACCTTCCAGCCGGCAATCGGTGAAATCGACGATCTCGACCCGAAAGCCGTGAAGCGTGTTGTGCTGTGCTCTGGTAAGGTTTATTACGACCTGCTGGAACAGCGCCGCAAGAAAGAGCAAAAAGATGTCGCTATCGTTCGCATAGAGCAGCTCTACCCATTCCCGCACCAGGCGGTACAGGAAGCGCTGAAACCGTATGCGCACGTGCATGATTTTGTCTGGTGTCAGGAAGAACCGCTCAACCAGGGCGCGTGGTACTGCAGCCAGCATCACTTCCGTGAAGTGATTCCGTTTGGGGCCTCTCTGCGTTATGCAGGCCGCCCGGCCTCCGCCTCTCCGGCGGTAGGATACCTGTCCGTTCACCAGAAACAGCAACAAGATCTGGTCAATGACGCGCTGAACGTCGATTAATTAAAGGATACATAATGAGTAGCGTAGATATTCTGGTTCCCGACCTGCCTGAGTCCGTAGCTGACGCAACGGTTGCCACCTGGCATAAAAAACCGGGCGATGCGGTTGTTCGTGACGAAGTGCTGGTAGAAATCGAAACTGACAAAGTGGTACTGGAAGTACCGGCTTCAGCGGATGGCATTCTGGACGCGGTCATTGAAGACGAAGGCGCCACCGTGCTCTCTCGTCAGATCCTCGGCCGCCTGCGTGAAGGCAACAGCGCGGGCAAAGAGTCCGGCGCGAAAGCCGATGCCAAAGAGTCTACTCCGGCCCAGCGCCAGCAGGCTTCTCTGGAAGAACAAAACAACGATGCGCTGAGCCCGGCGATTCGCCGTCTTCTTGCGGAACACAGCCTCGACGCGGCGGCCATTAAAGGCACCGGCGTTGGCGGCCGCCTGACCCGCGAAGACGTGGAGAAGCATCTGGCGAGCGTTCCGGCTAAAGCTCAAGCCCCGGCGGCTGCGCCCGCTGCAGCTGCTCCGGCTCCGCAGCTGGGCCACCGCTCGGAAAAACGCGTGCCGATGACCCGTCTGCGCAAACGCGTTGCCGAGCGTCTGCTGGAAGCGAAAAACTCCACCGCCATGCTGACGACCTTCAACGAAGTCAACATGAAGCCGATTATGGATCTGCGTAAGCAGTACGGTGACGCGTTTGAAAAACGTCACGGTATCCGCCTGGGCTTCATGTCCTTCTACGTGAAGGCGGTCGTGGAAGCGCTGAAACGCTATCCGGAAGTGAACGCCTCTATCGATGGCGACGACGTGGTGTACCACAACTATTTCGACGTCAGCATGGCGGTCTCCACGCCTCGCGGCCTGGTCACCCCGGTTCTGCGCGACGTCGATCTGCTGGGCATGGCGGATATCGAGAAGAAAATTAAAGAGCTGGCAGTAAAAGGCCGCGACGGCAAGCTGACCGTAGACGACCTGACCGGCGGTAACTTCACCATTACCAACGGCGGCGTATTCGGTTCTCTGATGTCCACGCCGATCATCAACCCGCCGCAGAGCGCGATTCTGGGTATGCATGCCATCAAAGATCGTCCGATGGCGGTGAATGGTAAAGTGGAAATTCTGCCGATGATGTACCTGGCGCTCTCCTACGACCATCGTCTGATCGACGGACGTGAGTCGGTTGGCTACCTGGTTGCGATTAAAGAGCTGCTGGAAGACCCGACTCGTCTGCTGCTGGACGTGTAGTCAGCAAGAGTATGACCTACCGTAGGCCGGGTAAAGCGCGCGAGCGCCGTTATCAGGCCTACAGGTTTATAATTATTCCCTGAAGGATGGACTGAACACATGAACTTACATGAATATCAGGCAAAACAACTCTTTGCCCGCTATGGCTTACCGGCGCCGGTGGGTTATGCCTGTACTACTCCGCGTGAAGCAGAAGAAGCCGCTTCAAAAATCGGCGCGGGTCCGTGGGTAGTGAAATGTCAGGTTCACGCTGGTGGCCGCGGCAAAGCGGGCGGTGTGAAAGTAGTGAAGAGCAAAGAAGACATTCGCGCATTTGCTGAACACTGGCTGGGCAAACGCCTCGTCACCTATCAAACAGATGCGAACGGCCAGCCGGTTAACCAGATTCTGGTTGAAGCGGCGACCGATATTGATAAAGAGCTGTACCTGGGCGCGGTTGTTGACCGTAGCTCCCGTCGCGTGGTCTTTATGGCCTCTACCGAAGGCGGCGTGGAAATCGAAAAAGTGGCGGAAGAGACCCCGCACCTGATCCACAAAATCGCCATCGATCCGCTGGCGGGTCCGATGCCTTACCAGGGCCGCGAACTGGCGTTCAAACTGGGTCTGGAAGGTAAACAGGTTCAGCAGTTCACCAAAATCTTTATGGGCCTGGCGACCATTTTCCTTGAGCGCGACCTGGCGCTGATCGAAATCAACCCGCTGGTGATCACTAAGCAGGGCGACCTGATCTGTCTCGACGGTAAACTGGGCGCTGATGGCAACGCGCTGTTCCGCCAGCCGGATCTGCGCGAAATGCGCGACCAGTCGCAGGAAGACCCGCGCGAAGCTCAGGCGGCGCAGTGGGAGCTGAACTACGTCGCGCTGGACGGCAACATCGGCTGCATGGTGAACGGCGCGGGCCTGGCCATGGGCACCATGGACATCGTTAAGCTGCACGGCGGCGAACCGGCTAACTTCCTCGACGTTGGCGGCGGCGCAACCAAAGAGCGCGTCACCGAAGCGTTTAAAATCATCCTCTCTGACGACAACGTAAAAGCGGTTCTGGTTAACATTTTCGGCGGTATCGTACGCTGCGATCTGATTGCCGACGGCATCATCGGCGCGGTAGCCGAAGTGGGCGTTAACGTCCCGGTAGTGGTTCGTCTGGAAGGTAACAACGCCGAACTGGGCGCGAAGAAACTGGCTGACAGCGGCCTGAATATTATTGCAGCGAAAAGTCTGACGGATGCAGCTCAGCAGGTTGTTGCCGCAGTGGAGGGGAAATAATGTCCGTTTTAATTAATAAAGATACCAAGGTTATCTGCCAGGGCTTCACCGGTAGCCAGGGTACATTCCACTCTGAACAAGCCATCGCTTACGGTACGCAAATGGTTGGCGGCGTAACGCCGGGCAAAGGCGGCACCACCCATCTGGGCCTGCCGGTGTTCAACACCGTGCGCGAAGCGGTAGAAGCGACCGGCGCAACCGCATCCGTTATCTACGTTCCGGCGCCGTTCTGCAAAGACTCCATCCTGGAAGCTATCGATGCAGGCATTAAGCTGATTATCACCATCACCGAAGGCATCCCGACGCTGGATATGCTGACTGTGAAGGTGAAGCTGGATGAAGCGGGCGTGCGCATGATCGGGCCAAACTGCCCGGGCGTGATCACCCCAGGCGAATGCAAAATCGGCATCATGCCGGGCCACATTCACCAGCCGGGTAAAGTGGGCATCGTTTCCCGTTCCGGTACCCTGACCTATGAAGCGGTTAAGCAGACCACTGATTACGGCTTCGGCCAGTCCACCTGCGTGGGCATCGGCGGCGACCCGATCCCGGGCTCTAACTTCATCGATATCCTGAAGCTGTTCCAGGAAGATCCGCAGACCGAAGCGATCGTCATGATCGGTGAGATCGGCGGTAGCGCGGAAGAAGAAGCGGCCGCTTACATCAAAGATCACGTGACCAAACCGGTTGTCGGCTACATCGCCGGCGTGACCGCGCCGAAAGGCAAACGTATGGGTCACGCGGGCGCCATCATTGCCGGTGGTAAAGGGACGGCGGATGAGAAATTCGCCGCGCTGGAAGCCGCTGGCGTGAAGACCGTTCGCAGCCTGGCCGATATCGGCGAAGCGCTGAAAACCGTAATTAAGTAATAAGTAAAAAAACAGCCCTGACGTTCTGCATGGTTAAGGGCTGGTCCAATTTCGACATGGTTGGCCATCTGATGATGGCCTTTTTTTGCCTGCCGCTGCGCCATCAGGCGTTACGCCGTTTTCGCCCGCGATTTCATGCCGTTTAATCATATTCATCTGCGCAAATGAGATTATTTTTTGCGTCCGGCATCATCCTTTTTATCCGCGCTATTTTGCATATTAAGTGCTTGCAAAAGGCGGTGGGGAATAATGTGGTGCGAAAGAAAATGCATGAACAATGGGAGAGCTTTAGCTCGCTGGCAGCGCTTTTTTCGCGGGCTACCGGGCTGGAGACCACGGTGATTGAGGCGAATGACAATCGATTACCTGCTGGCTATGGTGGGTTAAATTTCTTTGCCTTACCGCTGATTCAGGACAATACATTATCCGGTTATATTATTTGCGACCATCATAACGCGACCGACAACCAGCATCGGGCGGCGGCGATACGATTACTGCATTTTATCGTTAATAATATGTCTGCGATTGCAGAAAACAGTGAAGTGGACGAGAAACCGTTGTGGCATAAGAGAGAGTTTTATTATTCGCAAAAATCGTCGCATGAAATAAAACTGCTGTCGGCATTACGCTATATTGATGAAAATTTATATGGTGAGCTGTCTTTAGAGGCCGTCGCCGCTCACGTTTGTTTAAGCGCAAATTATTTTAGTCGTTTTTTTAAAAAACGCCAGGGGGTGAATTTTAAAGTCTGGGTTAATCAGCGCAAAATGCAGCGTGCCGGAGAACTGCTTGGCGATCCGTCATATTCGGTAGACAGCGTAGCGCGTAAGCTTCAGTTTGCGCAAACCAGCTACTTTTGTCGGGTGTTTCGCGCCGCTCATCGCACCAGCCCGCAGTCGTTCCGCGATCGGCATCTCGCAGCCGCTTCACGGTAAGTCGATTAGCCGCCGTTTTATCGTTAATACAGATTTTTCCTGGAGCGCTCATAATGTGTGGCCGATCGCGGAAAAATTTTCATTTATGCTCACCAGCGGGCAATTAAATTTCATCGTCTCATCGACTGACTTCGCAAATAAACAAGTTAATGTGAAAAAATATTGACAACTTATTGCTGTTATTTGCATGGCAATCACATTGTTTAAATTGTGTTTATTGTAGTGCCTGGGTATTATTGGTTATTATTTGATCAATAACAGTGTGCATTTATCATGGAATAGATCAATGACATCTGAAGGTAAAATAAAATATAACACCCGGGGCTAATCTGATGTCCTTGCGCGCTTTTTTTATCTATTAAACAATTTTTTGCACGCCGTAAATGGAAGACGTTATGAGAGGAAAAATCCCCAAAACTGAATTACTGGTGACCTTTGAGGTTGTGGCTCGCCACGAAAGTTATACTCGAGCAGCGGAAGAGTTGGCTTTAACACAAAGCGCCGTGTTCCGACAGGTCACGGCGCTGGAGGATTTCCTCCATACGTCATTATTTAATCATGCTAAAAAAAGGATTTTTTTAAATGCGGCTGGCAAGCATTATTTGACTATCGTTAAGGAAACGCTTAACAAACTGGAACGTGATACCAACTCCATTATGACATGGCAACCGACGGTGCAGGTGCTTGAGCTGGCCGTCAATCCTACCTTTAGCACCCACTGGCTGATCCCCAACCTGCGCGAGTTTAATAAATTACATCCGGGCATTATCGTTAATATTCATTCGCTGGCTAATATTGGCGATTTTCTTAGCCGCGAGTACGATGCCGCCATTATGCGCGAGGATTTTTGCTCGCCGTGGGCGGAGGTTGAGTATCTGTTCGAAGAGGAAATTCTGCCGGTGTGCGGCTGCGGGCTGCTGTCCGAACCCGGGCAGAAGCTGGCGGTCGAGGAGCTGCTGGGCGAGTTTCCGCTGCTGCATCAAAGCACGCGAATTCACGGCTGGCAGGAGTGGTTTGCGCTGTCGAATATCACCAGCCCGCAGATCAACATCGGTCCGCGTTTTGACCTGCTCTCAATGCTGATTGTGGCGGTGCGTTCGAACCTGGGGGTGGCGCTGCTGCCGCGTTTTGCCATTCAGCATGACCTGGATAGCGGTGAGATGGTGATCCCCTGCGATGTGCCGATTCGCACCGGCAACCGCTTCATTATGACGTGGCAGGAGGATAAAGCGGAATCCCGACATTTACAGGTATTCCGCGAGTGGCTGCTGCAAAAATCGGTGGTCTCGGCAGCCTGACGGCGCGTTATCCGGGCCGCAGACGGCGGTGCCGGGCGCAGAACGGCATCATTTCCCGGAGGCGATGCTGCGCATCTGTCCGGGCTACCGGCCCGCAGACGGCGGTGAACCCGTAGCCCGGGCAAGGCGCGTCGAGCGCCGCCCCCGGGAGCATAGCGCAGAGTGGCTGAGTTTCCCGGAGGCGATGCTGCGCATCTGTCCGGCTACTGGCCCGCAGAACGCTGTGAACCCGTAGCCCGGCTAAGCGCAGCGCGAGCCGGGTAAAACTACCAGTCGATTCCCACCTGCGCCTGAATACCGCTGTCAAAGGCGTGCTTCACCGGACGCAGCTCACTAACCGTATCGGCAAGCTCCAGCAGCCGGGCGTGGCAGCCGCGGCCGGTGACAATCACGTTCTGCCGCGGCGGACGATTCTCTATCGCCGCGATCACTTCCTGAGTATCCAGATAGTGATACGCCAGCATATAGGTAAGTTCATCCAGCACCACCAGATCGTAGCTCGGGTCGGCCAGCATGCGCTTGCACTCCTGCCATACGGCCGACGCCGCCTCGATATCTGCCTCCCGGTTTTGCGTTTCCCAGGTAAAGCCGGTGCCCATAATGTGAAACTCAACGCCGAGCGGATGCAGCGTGTTGTACTCTCCATTATCCCACTGACCTTTGATGAACTGGGCAGCACCGACGCGCTTACCGTGGCCGACGGCGCGCGTTGCCGTACCGAAGGCGGCGGTGGATTTACCTTTGCCGTTGCCGGTGAAGACGATCAGAATGCCTTTTTGCTCCGTTGCCGCCGCCACGCGGGTAGCCACCTGCGTTTTCAGCTTCTGCTGGCGCTGACGATGGCGGTCGGGATTGCCTCGCGCGTGCATAAATGCTCCTTAGTGTCCTGCCGGACAGGTGGCGCAGCGGTGCTGCTGCTCGAACTGGCTAAAGAAGTTGTTGCCTTTGTCGTCAACCAGTACAAACGCGGGCAGATTTTCGACTTCCATCATCCATACCGCTTCCATGCCCAGCTCCGGATACTCCAGGCAGCGCAAACTTTTCACATACTGCTGCGCCAGCAGGGCCGCCGCGCCGCCGATGCTGCCGAGATTAAAGCCGCCGTGTTTATGGCAGGCCTCGGTCACCTGCTGGCTGCGGTTGCCTTTGGAAAGCATGATCAGACTGCCGCCCGCCGCCTGGAAAGCGTCAACATACCCATCCATGCGTCCGCCGGTGGTGGGGCCCAGCGAGCCGCAGGCCAGATTATTCGGCGTTTTCGCCGGGCCGGCATAGTAGACAATATGCTTGCGCATATACTCCGGCATCGGTTCGCCGTTATCCAGACGCGCTTTGATTTGGGCATGGGCGATGTCGCGGGCGACGACAATCGGACCGCTCAGCGACAGTCGGGTGCCCACGGGCAGGGCTGACAGGTCGTGGAGGATGTCGCGCAGCGGCCGGTTCAGATCGAGCTGGACGGTCTGCGCCCCGTTTTCTATGCGCTGAGAATCAGGGATAAACTTGCCCGGGTTATGTTCCAGCTTCTCCAGCCAGATGCCGTGTTTGTTGATTTTGGCTTTGATGTTTCGGTCGGCGGAGCAGGAAAGCGCCATTGCGATAGGGCAGGAGCCGCCGTGCCGCGGCAGGCGAATCACGCGAATGTCGTGGGCGAAGTATTTGCCGCCAAACTGTGCGCCGATGCCGAACTCGCGGCTGGCTTTGAGCAGCGCCGCTTCCAGCGACGTATCGCGAAACGCCTGGCCCAGTTCGTTTCCGCTGGTGGGCAGATTGTCGTAATATTTTGTCGAAGCCAGCTTCGCCACCTTCAACGCCTGGTCCGCCGACAGGCCCCCCACGACAAAGGCGATGTGGTACGGCGGGCAGGCGGCGGTGCCCAGCGCCTTCATTTTTTCAATCAGGAAGGCGGTGAGTTTTTCCGGCTGCAGAATAGATTTTGTTTCCTGAAATAGCGCGGCTTTGTTCGCCGAACCGCCGCCTTTATTGACGAAGAGGAAGCGGTATTCACTGCCCGGCACCGCGCTGATATCAATCTGCGCGGGCAGGTTGGTCTCGGTGTTGACCTCGGTATACATATCAAGGGGAGCATTTTGCGAATAGCGTAAATTGTTGTCCTGAAAGGTGGTGTAGATGCCCTGACTCAGAGCTTCCGCGTCGTTACCGCCGGTCCAGACGTTCTGGCCTTTGCTCGCGACGATGGTGGCGGTCCCGGTATCCTGGCAGTTTGGCAGCACGCCTTTTGCCGAGACTTCGGCGTTGCGCAGCAGCTGTAGCGCAACGTATTTATCGTTGCCGCTGGCCTGCGGGTCGTGCAGGATGCTGGCGATCTGCTTTAAGTGCCCGGCGCGCAGGAAAAACGACGCCTCATAAAATGCCTGCTGAGCCAGCAATGTTAACGCTTCCGGCGCAACCTTGATGACCTCTTCTCCATCTAACTCTGTCACCTTAACATGTTGATTCGTTAGCAGTTCATATTCGGTATTATCGTTGCTCTGAACAAAAAGTTCCTGCCAGACAAAGGGTTTCGACATTTTACTTCTCACTATTTCGCTAAAAAGAGATTGGCCCGCGTCGCATTCGCGACGTACTCGATGGTCTGCTGGGCGCGGACGCTGTTGCCGGCTGCATCCAGCGGAGGGGAGTAGACGGCGATAGCGTATTGCCCGGGAACGACGGCGACTATTCCGCCGCCAACGCCGGATTTTGCCGGGATACCGACGGTGTACAGCCATTTGCCGCTGCCGTCGTACAGCCCGGCGATCGCCATTTCCGCCAGCACCTGCGGGACGTAGCTGGCGGTGAGCAGCTGCTTGCCGTTGAACGGTGATCTGCCATTGTTGGCGAGTACGGCCCCCATTTTGGCGAGCTGCTCAACGGTGATATCCACCGAACACTGACGGGTGTAGATTTCGACGGCTTCCTGAGGGTCGCCATAGAAGCTGCGGTATGAATTCATCAGCATCGCCAGCGCCTGGTTATGCTGATTGGTCTCCATTTCGGATTGAAATACCGGCTCGTTAACGCTCAGGGAGCTGTCGGCCCAGGCGTTGAGGTTGTTGAGAATGTTGTTCCAGCGGTCGGTTTTGTCTTTCGCCGCAATCAGGCTCACGGTGCTCATGGCGCCGGCGTTGACTAACGGGTTCTCCGGCGCGCCTTGCGTGAGCTCCACGGCTAAGCCGGAATTGAAGGGCAGGCCGGTCGCGTTCGCGCCGAGTTTATCCAGCACCTCCTGCGGCCCGCGCTGCTCCATCGCCAGCGCCAGGGTGAAAACTTTACTTAAGGATTCCATCGGAAAGGCTTTTGTCACGTCGCCGGTCTGGTAAATTTTGCCTTCGACCGTCGCGAGCGTAATGGCGAAATTATTCGGGCTATAGCTCGCCAGGGCAGGGATATAATCGGCGACTTTACCGTCGTGATTACTCTTATATTTCTGATGCGCCTGCTCGATGATGCTGGCGTAGTCCGGCGCGTTTTGCGCCTGCGCGGCGGCGCTAAACAGTAAGCTGGCGGTTAAGATGCAGGTGCCAAGAAATTTCACGTTCATGGGGTGTCCCGTTGGGATGATTGGAGGGAACCGGGCCGGACGTATCCGGCCTGGGGCTCATAGCCATTTTGCTGTCAGGACATCGCCACTTCGGACGTTTCGCTGGCAGGGCGCTCCTGCTCCGGTTTTTTGACCGGGGCGGTGCCGCGGCAGCCTTCTCCGTAATGCTCGCCTTCCCAACGGCCAACGATGGCGGCGCCCATGGCGTTACTCATCACGTTGGTGGCGGAGCGACCCATATCGAGGAACGGGTCGACGCCCATCAGCAGGATCAGGCCCGCTTCCGGAATGTTGAACTGGTTCAGCGTCGCGGCGATAACCACCATTGAGGCGCGCGGCACGCCCGCCATCCCTTTGGAGGTCAGCATCAGGATCAGCAGCATGGTGATCTGCTCGCCCATGCTGAGGTGGACGTTACAGGCCTGGGCGATAAACACCGTGGCGAACGAGCAGTAGGCCATGGAGCCGACCAGGTTAAAGGAGTAACCGATGGGCAGAACGAAGCTGGCGATTTTGGAAGAGACGCCGAATTTTTCCAGCTTATCGAGGGTTCCTGGGAAGGCGGCTTCTGAGCTGGATGTGGTGAAGGCCAGCAGCGCGGGCTCGAAGATCGCTTTGGTCAGGCGGCTGATACATGGGCCGACAATCACCATCGACAGGCCAATCAGGATTGCCCACAGCATGCCCAGCGTCAGGTAGAACTCACCCATAAAGATCCCGGCGCTGACCATCACGCCCAGACCGCGCTCGGCAATCAGCCCGGAGATGGCGGCGAAAACGGTCAGCGGCGCGAACAGCATGACGTACCCTGTGAGCTTCAGCATCACGTGGACCAGCGAATCGAGCACCTTCACAATGGGCTCGGCTTTTTCGCCGATCGCCGCCAGGCTGCAGCCGAGGAAAATAGAGAACACCACGATTTGCAGAATTTCGTTGCGCGCCATCGCATCAACGATGCTGGTGGGTACCGCGTGCGAGATAAACACTTTCAGGGTGAAGGGCTCGGACTGAACGGCGGCCACGGCTCCGGCATCGTGGGGGACAAAGTTGATGCCCGCGCCTGGCTGGAACAGATTGACGATCACCAGACCCAGCGCAATCGACAGCAGCGAGGCGCAAATAAACAGGAAAAAGGTTTTAGAGAATATACGCCCGAGCGTTTTCGCATCGCCCATTTTGGCAATGCCGACCACCAGCGTTGATATTACCAGCGGGGCGATAATCATTTTTACCAGGCGTAAAAATATGGTGGTAAAAATGGAGATATCCTGCGCATAGGATTTTGCTGTATCTGCTGATGCCATATTATTAATGATCACCCCGGCAATCATGCCGAGTATCAGGCCTAATATGATCATTTTGGTTAAACTTATTTTTTTCATATTTACTCCATCGGAACAGGGTTAGTCGTGAAGTGGTGTAGGGCGGCGTACGCCTGCGCCAGGCAGCAGCGCAGACGTACCCCTGTGGTGACCAACCGCATAAATTGTCTGGAATACAGTGATACAGCGAAATCCTGTATACCAATGGATGTTGTTGTATTTTAGAAATTACAGGTCGAACTCAATACTTAATAACGGCGCATGCTGCTGAGCGCCATAAACATCATTGTCTCCGACGTTGCCGGAAATAATATCCCGCGGCATGACGATTTTTACCGCGTTGGCCGGATCGAACCAGATTATGCGATGAATAAAATCAGGCTTTACGTTATATAAGCCGGCAATAAGCTGCGGGGTTAATTGCTCAGAACGTTTGACCCGCTGATAATCTTCCCGGGTTTTAAATAAAATATCTAAAACCAGTTCATACGGTCCGGCGTTTTTGGAGCGGATCACCTGCGCCAGTGAGCATAGAGATTGTTTCATGCCTGAACTCCTTCTGGCGTCACCTGTTCGATATGGAAGTCAAAGCGCAGCGCGTCGCTGGCTTCGATCAGGTGATAGATTGAGAACTCATACACCGGACCGCTCTGAATATCGGAAGGTGAGAACGGGAAGGCGAGGTTGCCCGCGGTGGCAATGCGGTTTTCATAGCCGTAGTGCAGCAGGGTAGAGCGCACCAGCGAACAGACGCTGTTGGCGATATCCTGGGTTGGCGCAACGACATCAAGCAGGATACCCAGTTCGTGCCCGGCGGTTTTCATTGGTTCGTGATTGCCCATCACGCCGTTCTTTCCATACAGATGGAAGGTCATGCGGATGCTGTCATCGTTCAGGGAGAGGTTGCGTGCGACGCTGGTCTGTACCTCTTCAAGAATATTATCGATTCCGGCAATCATGATCGGGTCGCGCGTTCCGGCAATGGTCAGGCAGCGGAAGCCGACCCGCCGCGCGCCTTCCAGCTTCAGCGCGTACGGCGTCGCTTCATGACGAGAACCGCTGACGTAAACCTCGCCTTCGTTGACGGCTTTGAAGGTGCATCCTTTCAGGTTAAGCACGCCGCCCGGACCGGGCAGGAAATACGGATCGGACTTCTCGTACAGCGTATGCGCCGCCGCAGAGGTTTCGGTAAACTTACGCTTTGGATTAAACGCTTTCAGCGTAAAGCCGCTGTCGTCGATAATCCCCATGGCGCAGTCGGAACCGGAGCCCGGCGTGGCGGCAATGGCCGCGCATTCGAGGATCTTGCCGCAGTGCAGGGCGAGCCCCTCATCAAAGCCCTGCATAATCGGCAGCGCCGCGAAGCAGGCCGGATCGTACGCCCGGCCGCCAAGCACCACCTGGGCGCCGGCGGCGAGCGCCCGCTGAAAGGTTTCGATCCCCATCTGGGCGACGATATAGGTACTCTCTTCAATGGCCTCGTGGGTCAGTTCAGGCACAAAGTCCAGGGCGGTGATTTTGCCGTTATCCAGCGCCTGATGAATGATGGCTTTATCAACATCAGACGGGATCAGTGCCATGGAGAACGACAGTTTTTCTTCCTGCGCAATCTCATGGATAATCTGCCGACACCACTCCAGATGCGGCGCGGCGCCGGATCCTCCAGCGGTGCCGATCACCACCGGTATGTTGTTCTTCACGCCGGCGACGATCATATAGCGCAGATCGCGTTTCACCCCGGCCCGGTCGGTAAAAGGTTTGCCTGCCCCCAGATAGTGGGGGCCGGGATCGGATGAACCGGCGTCAACGGCAATCAGATCCGGGGACTCCGCCATGGCTTTAAGAAAGCTCTCTTCCGGGAAGCCATAGCCGAGGATTGCCGTCGGCGATAAGATCTTAAAGGTACGAGCCATCTCTTAATCCTTAGTCTGCAACAGCGCGATGGTGCGGTTCATTTCGTTAAACACGATGTTAAGACCTTCGTCGAAGCCCATGCCCGGCTTGATCAACATGCGCATCGGACGCGCGGCCAGCGCGACGTGAACGCAGGTGCGGGCGCTGATCTCGGTTTCGTTACAGGTACCGCCCTGATAGGCTTCCATCGCGTGTTTGTTGCAGTACAGCACCGCGTCCACGATGTTATGAATGCCGCCGAGATCCGGGGTTTTGATCTGCACCATGTGGCAGCTGCCGGCATCGGTAAAGTCAACGATATCCTGGTAGGTGTTACACCACTCGTCGGCGACAATTTTTACGCCGGAACCGAGGCGGGTCAGCTCTTTGGTAATGGCCGTGAGCATACGGATCTGGTCCGGTTTATTACCCGCATCCACCGGGCCTTCTATGTAGAGCGGCAGGCCCTGCGCCTCTTGCTCCAGGCTGGCGATATAGTCGGCGCAGCGAACCGGATCCATATCGAAAATCAGGCCGATGGTGCCGTACACGTCGATATGCAGCGTGGGGCGATAGCGGGGGCTGGTGCGCAGGCTTAAGATGCGGTCGGACAGCCAGCGGACATACTCACGCAGTTTTTCCCCTTTCAGACCCAGCTTCTCTTCGACGTTGTTAATGAGCGCATGCGGCAGGACGTCAACGCCTTTGAGGATCATTTTGTCCACGGCGATGTAGCGGTCGTCGCCGCTCTGACCAAATAACGGAATCGCTTCCGGTATGCAGGGCAGCTGCCATTCGTCGCAAACCACCTCCGCCTTCAGGCGGCCGCTGGCCAGCGCGGTGGCGTCGAGCAGCGCCTGGGAAAGACCGTAGCGGACGGCGGTATGCAGCAGATGACCGTCGATGCGCAGCTTGTCGAAGAAGCGGGCGTTCGGCAGGAAGGTATCGACATCGCGGCCCTCCAGCAGCGGTTTGATATGATCGTTGAGGAACGGGATAAAGTTCTCCGCCAGGAACAGCGGGTCGCGGCCGCCCGCGCCGGAGTACTGTACGGCGGCACAGTCACCGACCGCCACCGCGCCGTTTTCCAGAATCAGCTGGACGGATACGCATTCACCCGCCTGGCGTACCGAGGTGAAGCCTGGCGTTACCGGAGCACCGGTATAAATGAACCCATCATGACCCGCGCCGTTTTTGATCGCCTGCTGATCGTCAAAATAGAATGAAGAGTAGCCAGCGGTGAAAAGGGCCTGTTTAATTTTCATTATGGTCTTCCTATTAATTTACTGTGGGATACCGCGTTGATGTCATCAACAACCATCTGGAATGAGGGTTTGCGTCCTTCAAATTGCGCACGTTCAGCGACGTAATCGTGGTGCAGGGCGAGGATGTCCTTCGGCAGCGGAACCGCGCCGGCTTCAAGCACGCGAATGGCGCCGGCATTGTCGCGAACCGGCAAAATTTTGCCCGCGTTGCAGGATGCGGGGGCAAAAGGCACGTCCAGGACGCCCGCTTCAAAGGCCAGCACCGTACCGCGGGCGATGTCGCCGTTGCCCAGCTCGAATACTTTCTTCAGCACCGCGCGAACCTCGCTTTTTATCAGCTCCACTTCCTGCTCAACCGCGGCGCAGGGCGGGAACTTCTGATCGCTGACCATATTGAGCATCTGGCGGGATGCCCTCAGCCCCTGCGCGTTGGCCGCCGCGGTGGGAATACCGAACGCTTCATGCGGGCTCTTGGTGATCACTTTGGTGGCGCCGGACATCCCGGCTACCGCCGCGCCCCAGGAGATAATGGCAAAGGCTTTTGATTCATCTTCCGGAAAGCCGCCCATCCACTGGTGGAAGACGGTACTCAGCTCATAATCGTCGAATCCGTAATTGCCAAAGTATTCGTGGGAGAGTTCGCGAAGAGATTTAATCGCCGCGATGTCCTGGGTGAGGCTGCCGACCTGGCCGTAGCCGACGGTGATTGACTTGACGCCCTGTTCCAGCGCCAGCAGACCTTCGATAATGGCCACCGCGTGGGACATAAACGGTGGGATCAGGGTGCCGGTCAGCGGGCCGAACGGTTCGCGGTTAATACGAATGCCGTGTTCTTCATACAGGCCCATCAGGCGGTCGCAGTACTGCCAGTCGCGAATCGACTTCTCCAGGGTGACGCGCTTGGCGTAGGGAATGTTGTAGGAGATACCGCCGCCTTCGTAGCTAGTAAAGCCGCTGGCCATGGAGATTTCCGCCAGCAGGCGCGCGTCTGGCGTACCGTGACGTACCTGGACCGGTTTTTCCAGCGCTTCGGTCATCCGGCGGCAGGCGGCGACGCCGTGGTTAACCACCGGCAAACCATTCAGTTTGGAGGTTCCCGCCTCGATGGATTTCTGTATGCCGACCGCCGCTTCTTCGTAACGGTTGAGGCGGGTATAGGCATCGATGGTGCTGGGCAGCAGATCGCACTCTTCCTGCAGGGTTTTGAGCAGCGCAATATGTTCATCCATCAGCGCCACGCCCGCGCGCGGCTGGCTCAGGGTTTTACCCTCCTGGTCGGCCTTAAGCAGAGCGTGAGAAAAGCGTTTTTTCTCAGGAATGGTTTGCTGGTACTTCACGCCATCTTCGAAGTGCTCAACGTCCTTGCCGGTATGCCAGGTCTGCAATACCTGATGCCGCTCGGTCATGAATTCGTCGTGGGTTAATTTTTTATTTCGAAGTTCCATTCGTAGCTGCCTTCATTTATAGGGTTAAACAGTGAATGCTGGTGCGAGCGGCGAGCTCGGGGTAGAGCCTGGCAACGTTTGCCAGCAGCGGAAGCAGGCCTTTTGCATCGCGGTAATAATCAAACCGGGTTGGCAGAAGAATGCGTCTGCCGTCGTCATCCAGTTCGCGGTATTTCAGCCAGCGGTGGATGTCGAAGCCGCTGGCGCGGGAGAGCCATCCACCGGAACCGACGACTTTGCGCACGGGGGTCAGATCGCGGCCCATCTGTAAATCGACGTTGCCCACGCAGGTGCAGACCTGCTTTTTCGTGCCCGCGTGGCGTTCGCTGGCGTAGCCGACGCACAGCCCGGCCAGCACGGTGTCGAAATATTTTTCTTCCTCGTTGAGCGGCAGATAATCCGGCTGAGCGACCAGATGGCGCAGGTAGCGGTAAAAGGCCTCCTGATGCTGCGGCTGGTGGGCAAACACCACGTTCACCAGCTCCTGAGTACTTTCACCGACCACGACAGCTGAAACGCGCATGCCGAGATCGCCTTCTACCGTACGTTTAACAAACGGTTCCGGAACCCCGTGCAGAACGGTATCCGGAGAGAGCGTGTTGGCGCTGGCGGAGTAGACGTCGGTGGTGGCGCCGCCCATATCGATCAGCATGAACTCTTTCCACGCGCTGTCGTAATGGCTGATGGTTTTTACCAGCTCGTAGACGGTCCACGGCGTTGGCATCGGCTCTTCGCCGGTTTCCGCGACAATCACGTCCAGCCCTTTACCTTTGACGATTCGGGATAAGAAGACATCGCAAATCGCCTTGCGGGCAGCGTAGGGATTAGGGTGATCGAGATCGGGCAGAATGTTGTCTACCGTGGTCAAATCTTTGTGGCCAAGGATGGCCTGAACCTCGTCCTGAATATCCCGGTTTCCGGCATAGATAATGGCGCAGTCGAGCGTTGACTCCGCCAGCGCATGGGCGTTGGCCAGGCCGTAGCTCTCCTCGCCGCCGTCGGTTCCGCCGGTAAACAGCAGGATATCCGGCGGCGTGGCTTCCAGCGCCTGGATATCGTGGCGGTTGAGTTTGTAGGCGTAGTATTGGGCGATTTTGGCCCCCGCCGAGTGGGCGGTGACTTTTGCTGATTCCAGGGTGATGGACGGCACCAGACCCATCGCGGCAACGGCAAGACCGCCTTTTGCCGATGAAGAGTATTTCAGCGTGACGTCACCGCGGTGCAGCAACGGGCGCGCATCGGCAACGTTAAGCACCCGGTTCAGGCTGGCAAAAAAGCCTTCCGCCAGGTGATGGGTAGTGGTCGGGGTCAGAACGTGGTTTACCAGCGTCAGCTCATCCCCCTCCTGTGCGAAGAGGGCCGCTTTGGTCCACGTCGAGCCGATATCGACAGAGACGGTTTGCATCAGATAGCCTCTTCCAGACACTGCTGTTCAACGCCGTGGCGCTGGTTGATATCGTTCGCCATCAGCCTGCAGACGTCTTCCAGATCGTGGCTTGGGGCAAAGACGCGATTGAAGCCCATCTCTTTGAATTTGGCCTCGACGTCGGCAAAATCATGCTTACCGACCACCAGGTTGCCGCCAACGTAAAGAAGAATATCGCCGATACCCCGTTCGATGCAGCGTTCGCGCAGTCCCAGGCAGTCGATATCGCCGTGGCCGTAAATAGACGACACAACGATGGCGTCCGCGCCGGTTTCGATAGCGGCATCGATATATTCATCCTGACTGACCATCACCCCCAGATTGATTACGCGAAAATCATGGGCAGTAAAAACGCGGTCCAGGACTTTGTTGCCTACTGCATGGCAGTCAGCACCAATGACGCCAATAACAAGTGTTGATTTCTTCATGGGTAATCCTCTGTAAGGCTGATGGTATAAAAATAAAAACGACTTTCTAATATTTGCAGCGTTGATGATGGCCGCCTGTTAATAGGGCTGGAGTGTCTGTGGTTCGAAGGGGGGAAGCAATTGATCTATTTTCAGAATATCTTTCAAAAAAGTCTTGTTTTTGATTTTTCTTTAAAAAATCCTTTTGTATCATGATGTTGTTAGTTTTTTTTATTGTCTGGGGTTATTTCTGTTCAGATCTTTTTAATAAATAGATTGCGATGTTTGTGAGCAAGGTCTTATTTTATATTTTGCGTTTACTTTGCCTTGATAATAAGCGGTAAATACAATTCTTTAAATTTTTCTGTGAGCATAGTAACGGTATTTATGTGCTGTTTTTTATATGCGTCTCGGCGAATTTGTTAGATTAAAGATATAAAATGGTGATTTGTTTATTTAATATTTCATTTTTGTTGATGGCGGAGTGGGGCAGGAGAGCAGCTGTCCGGCGTGGATAAAAGCGCAGGAGAAAAGCCTGCTGCAGAAGAGCAGGGTGCGTTGCGTCACAAAACGACGAGAAAGAGAATGTACGCCGCATTTACTTGATAATGAGATAGTTACGCATCTGTGTTAATTGAAAGTAAAAGCAATGATAAATGTAATAAGCAAAAAAATTTAGGGCATTAACTTGATAAAAAAAATCTGTGAGCTACACGACATTGTCAGCTGGTGCCCGGATTAATGCGCCCAGCGCTCATCCCATTAAATTCCCCTCCGCGGCGAAATAAATGGACTATCATTTTCAGTAACCGTTGATACTCTTGAAAAACATATTGTTAACCTAGTGTTTACCTGTACGGTACACGGTATACATAATTAACATTTAAAATGAAAATTGATTTAAATCAATGTTTAAAACTTGGAAAAGGTCACGAAATGGAGTTAAATTGTCGCGGATCAAATTGACCGAAATCTGGTATTTTCGCTATAAATTGATCGCTGTCGAAAACTGCAAATTTATCACAATAAAAACCTATTTATTGTAAGGGTTTTGCAGCGTAATATAATCACGGGATCAATTTGGGTGTTTTGTTAACATGTTTGTAACTTCTCATTACTATCGTTTTCTTGCATGAGAAAACGGGCGTGACGAGAAGAAGCAAATAAATTTGTATTGGGGCATGCGTGTGACCCTTTCTAACGGGGTTCACTCTCGGAGTCTTCATGCGATGAGCAAGGAGTCATGATGTTAGATATAGTCGAACTGTCGCGCTTACAGTTTGCCTTGACCGCGATGTACCACTTCCTGTTTGTGCCGCTGACGCTAGGTATGGCGTTCCTGCTGGCCATCATGGAAACGGTCTACGTCCTTTCCGGCAAACAGATTTATAAAGATATGACCAAGTTCTGGGGCAAGTTGTTTGGTATCAACTTCGCGCTGGGTGTGGCAACCGGTCTGACCATGGAGTTCCAGTTCGGGACTAACTGGTCTTACTACTCTCACTATGTGGGCGATATCTTCGGTGCGCCGCTGGCCATTGAAGGTTTGATGGCCTTCTTCCTCGAATCTACCTTTGTCGGTCTGTTCTTCTTCGGTTGGGATCGTCTGGGCAAAGTTCAGCACATGGCCGTGACCTGGCTGGTGGCGCTGGGCTCCAACCTGTCGGCGCTGTGGATCCTCGTCGCTAACGGCTGGATGCAGAACCCGATTGCGTCGGACTTCAACTTTGAAACCATGCGTATGGAGATGGTCAGCTTCTCTGAGCTGGTCCTGAACCCGGTTGCTCAGGTTAAGTTCGTTCATACCGTGGCGTCAGGCTACGTGACCGGCGCGATGTTCATTCTTGCCATCAGCTCTTGGTATATGCTCAAAGGCCGCGACTTCGCTTTTGCAAAGCGCTCCTTCGCTATCGCAGCCAGCTTCGGTATGGCGGCGATTCTCTCCGTTATCGTTCTCGGTGATGAATCCGGCTACGAAATGGGCGACGTGCAGAAAACCAAACTGGCGGCTATCGAAGCTGAATGGGAAACTCAGCCTGCTCCGGCGGCCTTTACCCTGTTTGGTATTCCCGATCAGAAGGCGCAGGAGAACCGCTTCGCGATTCAAATTCCTTACGCGCTGGGCATCATTGCGACTCGCTCCGTGGATAAACAGGTTACCGGCCTGAAAGACCTCATGGTTCAGCACGAAGAGCGTATCCGTAACGGGATGAAAGCTTACGCGCTGCTGGAACAGCTGCGTGCCGGTTCAACCGACCAGGCCGTGCGCGATCGCTTTAACGACGTGAAGAAAGATCTGGGCTACGGTCTGCTGCTGAAACGCTATACCGACAACGTCTCTGACGCGACGGAAGAGCAGATTGCTCTGGCGACCAAGGACTCTATTCCTGCCGTGGCGCCGCTCTACTTCGCCTTCCGTATCATGGTAGCGTGCGGCGTGCTGATGCTGTTGATTATCGGCGCCTCCTTCTGGAGCGTGATTCGCAACCGCATCGGTGAGAAAAAATGGCTGCTGCGCGCCGCGTTCTATGGCCTGCCGCTGCCGTGGATTGCCGTTGAATCGGGCTGGTTTGTCGCCGAATATGGCCGTCAGCCGTGGGCTATTGGTGAGGTGCTGCCGACGGCCGTCGCGAACTCGTCGCTGACCGCGGGCGACCTGATCTTCTCTATGGTGCTGATTTGTGGCCTGTACACGCTGTTCCTGGTGGCTGAACTGTTCCTCATGTTCAAGTTTGCCCGTAAAGGACCAAGCAGCCTGAAAACCGGTCGCTATCACTTTGAACAGTCCTCTGCGGCTATTCAGTCGGCACGCTAAGACAGGAGTCGTCAAATGATCGATTATGAAGTATTGCGTTTTATCTGGTGGCTGCTGATTGGCATTTTGCTTATTGGTTTTGCCGTCGCCGATGGCTTCGACATGGGGGTGGGGATGCTCACCCGTTTCCTCGGTCGTAACGACACCGAGCGTCGAATTATGATTAACGCCATTGCCCCGCACTGGGACGGAAACCAGGTGTGGCTGATCACCGCCGGCGGCGCGCTGTTTGCCGCCTGGCCAATGGTCTACGCCGCCGCGTTTTCCGGCTTCTATGTGGCCATGATCCTGGTGCTGGCGTCTTTATTCTTCCGTCCGGTGGGTTTCGACTACCGCTCGAAGATTGAGGATAACCGCTGGCGTAACATGTGGGACTGGGGCATCTTCGTCGGCAGCTTCGTGCCGCCGCTGGTGATTGGCGTGGCGTTCGGCAACCTGCTGCAGGGCGTACCGTTCCACGTTGATGAATATCTGCGCCTGTACTACACCGGTAACTTCTTCCAGCTGCTGAATCCGTTTGGCCTGCTGGCCGGTATTGTTAGCGTGGCGATGATCCTGACGCAGGGCGCGACCTATCTGCAGATGCGTACCGTGGGTGAACTGCACCTGCGCACCCGCTCCGTGTCTACGGTGGCGGCGCTGGTGACGCTGGTCTGCTTCGCGCTGGCGGGCGTTTGGGTCTACTACGGTATCGACGGTTATGTTGTGAAATCGGTGATGGATCATACCGGCCCGTCTAACCCGCTGACCAAAGAAGTCGCGCGTGAAGCCGGCGCGTGGATGGTGAACTTTAATAACATGCCGGCGCTGTGGGCGATTCCTGCTCTGGGCGTGGCGCTGCCGCTGCTGACCGTCATCTCGACAAAAGCGGATAAAGGCGCATGGGCGTTTCTGTTCTCCTCGCTGACGCTGGCGTGCATCATTCTGACTGCCGGTATCGCCATGTTCCCGTTCATTATGCCATCAAGCACGGCGATGAACGCGAGCCTGACCATGTGGGATGCGACCTCCAGCCAGCTGACGCTGAACCTGATGACTTACGTGGCGATTGTCTTCGTACCGATTATTCTGGCCTACACCGCCTGGTGTTACTGGAAAATGTTCGGTCGCATCACTCGCGAAGACATCGAAAAGAACACCCACTCGCTGTACTAAGGTAAGGAGCTATATATGTGGTATTTCGCATGGATTTTGGGAACGCTTCTTGCCTGTGCTTTTGGGGTGATTACCGCGCTGGCGCTTGAGCACGTGGAAGCCACCAAAGCAGGTAAAGAAGAACACTGATGAGTATTATCGCGACTCTTTACGCGATAATGGACAAGCGCCCGTTAAGGGCGCTTTCCTTATTGATGGCGCTGGCGCTAGCGGGCTGCATCTTCTGGGATCCGTCGCGCTTTGCGGCCAAAACCAGCGAGCTGGAAATCTGGCACGGCTTCCTGCTGATGTGGGCGGTTTGTACCGGCGTTATCCACGGCGTGGGCTTCCGCCCGCGCGCCATTCACTGGCAGGGAATTTTTTGTCCGCTTATCGCTGATATTGTGCTCGTTTTGGGCCTGTTCTTTTTCTTCTTTTGAATAAGAAATCTCTGTTAACTATATGGGCTTGCATAAGCCCATAAAAATTTACTCCTCGTTTACTTTCTCCCATTCCAAACCACGATTCCCGCGCGTATAGTAGCGAAGTTTGAAAGCACTAACCTTTTGTTGCATTACCGGGATGTAAAGTGAATACAACGCTGTTTCGATGGCCGGTTCGGGTCTATTACGAAGACACCGACGCCGGTGGTGTGGTTTACCACGCCAGCTACGTCGCTTTCTATGAAAGAGCACGCACAGAGATGCTGCGCCATCATCACTTCAGCCAACAGGTTTTGCTGGCTGAACGAGTTGCCTTTGTGGTTCGCAAAATGACGCTGGAGTATTTTGCGCCCGCCAGACTCGACGACATGCTCGAAATCCAGACGGAGATAACCTCAATGCGAGGAGCTACCCTGGTTTTCACGCAGCGAATCGTCAACGCCGAGAACGTCGTTTTGAATGAAGCTGAGGTTCTTATCGTGTGCGTTGATCCACTCTTAATGAAGCCTCGTGCGCTTCCCAAGTCTATTGTCGCGGAGTTTAAGCAGTGACTGAGATGAATATCCTTGATTTGTTCCTGAAGGCGAGCCTTCTGGTTAAACTTATCATGTTGATTTTAGTTTGTTTTTCCATCGCCTCCTGGGCCATCATTATTCAGAGAACGCGTATCCTCAATTCGGCGTCACGTGAGGCCGAAGCGTTTGAAGATAAGTTCTGGTCCGGTATCGAGCTTTCTCGTTTGTACCAGGAAAGCCAGGGTCGTCGCGATAATCTGACCGGTTCGGAACAAATCTTCTACAGCGGCTTCAAAGAGTTTGCGCGTCTGCATCGTGCGAACAGCCATGCGCCGGAAGCGATTGTCGAAGGGGCGTCGCGCGCCATGCGTATTTCGATGAACCGCGAGCTGGAAACCCTGGAAACCCACATCCCGTTCCTCGGTACGGTGGGTTCTATCAGCCCATATATCGGTCTGTTTGGTACCGTATGGGGGATCATGCATGCCTTTATCGCGCTGGGCGCGGTAAAACAGGCGACGCTGCAAATGGTCGCGCCGGGTATCGCAGAAGCGCTCATCGCGACGGCAATTGGTCTTTTTGCCGCTATCCCGGCGGTTATGGCCTATAACCGTCTGAACCAGCGCGTGAACAAACTTGAGCTGAACTACGACAACTTTATGGAAGAGTTCACCGCCATTCTGCACCGTCAGGCGTTTACCAGCAGCGAAAGCAATAAGGGGTAAGCCATGGCCAGAGCACGTGGACGCGGACGTCGCGAACTGAAGTCCGAGATCAACATCGTTCCGCTGCTGGATGTCCTGTTGGTGCTGTTGCTGATCTTTATGGCGACAGCGCCGATCATTACGCAGAGCGTAGAGGTCGACCTACCGGACGCAACGGAGTCGCAGGCGGTGAAAAGCAACGATGAGCCGCCGGTGATCGTTGAAGTCTCCGGCGTCGGGCAGTACAGCGTGAAAGTTGGCCCGGAAACGTTATCGCAGCTGCCGCCGGAACAGGTTATTGCGGAAGCCAGGCGTCGACTTGAGGCGAATGAGAAAACGGTGTTCCTGATCGGCGGTGCTAAAGAGGTGCCATACGATGAGATTATTAAAGCGCTTAACCTGTTGCACAGCGCAGGGGTTAAATCGGTTGGCTTGATGACCAAGCCGATCTAATCGCTCGCAATATGCACGCCCGTCAGCACGTCGGCTTTGGGACAACAGCGTCTCGTGGCCGACGTCATATAACGGGAACAGGCGAACAGTTTTTGGGAACCGATAGTGTCAAAGGCAACCGAACAAAACGACAAGCTTAAACGAGCGATCATAGTATCAGTCGCGCTGCACATCGTATTGATAGCGCTGCTGATCTGGAGTTCGTTTGACGAGCATCTGGATGCTTCTGCCGGGGGTGGCGGAGGTTCCTCTATCGATGCGGTAATGGTCGATCCGGGGGCGGTTGTGAAGAATTATGACCGCCAACAGCAGCAGCAGGCCAGCGCCCGCCGCGCCGCCGAGCAGCGTGAAAAGCAGGCTCAGCAGCAGGCGGAAGAGCTACGTGAAAAACAGGCCGCCGAGCAGGAACGGCTGAAACAGCTGGAACAGGATCGTCTACAGGCGCAGGAAGCGGCTAAAGAGGCGAAAGAACAGCAGAAACAGGCGGAAGAAGCCGCGGCGAAAGCCGCCGCAGCGGCAAAAGCCAAAGCGGACGCACAGGCGAAAGAGGCGCAGGAAGCTGCCGCCAAAGCCGCCGCTGATGCAAAAGCGAAGGCCGATGCGCAGGCGAAAGCAGCCGAAGCCGCCGCGGCGAAAGCGGCGGCGGATGCGAAGAAACAGGCGGAAGCAGAAGCCGCGAAAGCGGCCGCGGACGCGCAGAAAAAAGCCGAAGCCGATGCGGCGAAGAAAGCTCAGCAGGACGCCGAGAAGAAAGCGCAGCAGCAGGCAGAGAAAAAAGCGCAGCAGGAAGCGGCGAAACAGGCCGCTGCTGAAAAAGCTGCCGCCGAAAAAGCGGCAGAAAAAGCCGCCGCGCAGAAAGCCGCTGCTGAGAAAGCGGCAGCCGAGAAAGCCGCCGCAGCGGAAAAAGCCGCCGCCGAGAAAGCCGCGGCAGCCAAAGCAGCAGCAGCAGAGAAGGCCGCCGCAGACAAAGCGGCGAAAGCCGCCGCCGCTAAGGCAGCAGCCGCGAAGAAAGCCGCTGCGGCCAAAGAGGCCAACGGCGTTGACGATCTGCTCGGCGACCTGAGCTCCGGTAAGAATGCTCCGAAAACCGGAAACCCATCAAAAGGGAGTGGTGCTAATTCAGGCAAATCCTCTTCGGCTGGGGCGGCAACTGGTGCAGAACTTAGTGGGTATGCAAGCCAAATTACGGGGGCAATATCCAGGAATTTCCATGACTACAAGTCATATATCGGAAAGCAGTGTGTTCTTAGATTGAATCTAAATCCCGATGGATCGCTGATTGGTATCACATCCGAAGGTGGGGATGAGGCTCTATGTACAGCAGCTAAAACTGCGGCAAGGTTAGCTAATTTACCTAAGCCCCCAAGTGATGCGGTCTATAATGCAGTAAAAAATAATCAGCTTGTTGTGAAATTTATTCCGCAATAGAGCATGGTTTAACAAGTAGTTTTGTGTATTTGAGTTTGTTAACATTCTGCTAAATTATCGTGGGCTTTTCGCCTGGATAAGGGAGATATGATGAAGCAGGCATTACGAGTAGCATTTGGTTTTTTAATGCTGTGGGCGGCAGTGCTGCACGCAGAAGTACGCATCGAGATTACCCAAGGGGTCGACTCGGCACGCCCAATCGGCGTTGTGCCGTTCCAGTGGGCGGGGCAGGGTGCTGCTCCGGAAGATGTGGGCGGTATCGTGGCGGCTGACCTGCGCAACAGCGGCAAGTTTAACCCGCTCGATCGCTCTCGCCTGCCTCAGCAGCCAGGTAGCGCTCAGGAAGTGCAGCCGGCGGCATGGTCTGCGCTGGGCATTGACGCCGTCGTGGTTGGTCAGGTGACGCAAAACCCTGACGGTTCCTACAACGTGGCGTACCAGCTGGTTGATACCGGCGGCGCGCCGGGTACCGTACTTGCGCAGAACTCCTTTAAAGTCACGAAACAGTATCTGCGCTATGCCGCACATGCTGCCAGCGACGCCGTATTTGAGAAGCTGACCGGTATTAAGGGCGCCTTCCGTACCCGTATCGCCTACGTGGTACAGACCAACGGCGGTCAGTTCCCGTACGAGCTGCGCGTGTCCGACTACGACGGCTACAATCAGTTCCTCGTTCACCGTTCAACCCAGCCGCTGATGTCTCCGGCATGGTCTCCGGACGGCGCGAAGCTGGCCTACGTGACCTTTGAAAGCGGACGCTCTGCGCTGGTTGTGCAGACGCTGGCTAACGGCTCCGTTCGTCAGATTGCTTCGTTCCCGCAGCATAACGGCGCGCCGGCGTTCTCGCCGGACGGCAGCAAACTGGCTTTCGCTCTGTCGAAAACCGGTAGCCTGAACCTGTACGTGATGGACCTGGGATCTGGCCAGATTCGTCAGGTGACCAACGGTCGCAGCAATAACACCGAACCAAGCTGGTTCCCGGATAGCCAGAACCTGGCCTTTACTTCCGACCAGGCCGGTCGTCCGCAGGTGTATAAAGTCAATATTAATGGCGGCACGCCGCAGCGTATTACCTGGGAAGGTTCACAAAACCAGGACGCTGACGTGAGCGCTGATGGTAAAACTATGGTAATGGTAAGCTCGGCCGGTGGTCAGCAGCACATTGCCAAACAAGATCTGGAAGCGGGTGGTGTGCAGGTTCTGTCATCAACGTTTTTAGATGAAACGCCAAGTCTGGCACCTAACGGCACTATGGTAATCTACAGCTCTTCTCAGGGGATGGGATCCGTGCTGAATCTGGTTTCTACAGATGGGCGTTTCAAAGCGCGTCTTCCGGCAACTGATGGACAGGTAAAATCACCTGCCTGGTCGCCGTATCTGTGATAATAAATAATTGATTATTAAAGGAATCAAAGAAATGCAACTGAACAAAGTGCTGAAAGGGCTGTTGATCGCTCTGCCGGTTATGGCAATCGCGGCGTGTTCGTCTAACAAGAACGCCAGCAACGACCAGAGCGGTGAAGGCATGCTGGGTGCCGGCACTGGTATGGACGGTAACGCTAACGGCGGCAACATGTCTTCCGAAGAGCAGGCTCGTCTGCAGATGCAACAGCTGCAGCAGAACAATATCGTTTACTTCGATCTGGACAAATACGATATCCGTTCTGACTTCGCTGCCATGCTGGACGCGCACGCAAACTTCCTGCGCAGCAACCCGTCCTACAAAGTGACCGTAGAAGGTCATGCGGATGAGCGTGGTACGCCGGAATACAACATCGCTCTGGGTGAGCGTCGTGCTAACGCCGTTAAGATGTATCTGCAGGGCAAAGGTGTTTCTGCTGACCAGATCTCCATCGTTTCTTACGGTAAAGAAAAACCTGCAGTACTGGGCCACGACGAAGCGGCTTACGCCAAAAACCGTCGCGCCGTACTGGTTTACTAAGAGAATTGCATGAGCAGTAACTTCAGACATCATCTATTGAGTCTGTCGTTACTGGTTGGCATAGCGGCCCCCTGGGCCGCTTTTGCTCAGGCGCCAATCAGTAGTGTCGGCTCAGGCTCGGTCGAAGACCGCGTCACTCAACTCGAGCGTATTTCCAATGCGCACAGCCAGCTTTTAACCCAACTCCAGCAACAACTCTCCGATAATCAGTCCGATATTGATTCCCTGCGCGGTCAAATTCAGGAAAGCCAGTATCAGCTGAATCAGGTTGTTGAGCGCCAGAAGCAGATCCTGCTGCAGATCGACGGTCTGAGCAGCGGTGGCGGCGCAGCGGGAGCGCAAACCCAGACGCCAGCGGGCGATCAGGGCGCTGCGGCTAGCGGGACGGCGCCAGCGGCCTCGTCAGGCGCCCCGGCGCAGACCGGTGATGCCAATACCGATTACAACGCGGCTATCGCGCTGGTGAAGGATCCCTCTCGCCAGGACGATGCGATGACGGCTTTCCAGAACTTCGTCAAAAAGTACCCCGATTCAACGTATCAGCCGAACGCCAACTACTGGCTTGGTCAGCTGAATTACAACAAGGGTAAAAAGGACGATGCGGCGTACTATTTCGCTTCCGTGGTGAAAAACTACCCTAAATCCCCGAAGGCGCCCGACGCAATGTTTAAAGTCGGCGTGATCATGCAGGACAAAGGCGATACCGCAAAAGCGAAGGCGGTTTACCAGCAGGTGGTCAGTAAATTTCCTGGCACCGACGGGGCCAAACAAGCGCAAAAACGCCTTAACGCACTCGGATGATTATGGCATGACCAGAAATCGCATCATTTCTGGTCTTGTCGCATGAATCCTAAGCAGTTAAGCAATCTTTATCTAAATTGTTGTTGCGCTGAATTCTGAAATCAGTAATATATGCCGCCGTTGCCAAGGGATATCGAACAAGCCCAAAGCGGCGAAAATAGTGGGTCGTTAGCTCAGTTGGTAGAGCAGTTGACTTTTAATCAATTGGTCGCAGGTT
>NZ_JAWXQV010000053.1:0-84497 GCF_033843325.1 Klebsiella sp. JN_Kp126
CCAACTTATTGCTGACCACCTCCATAGGAGGTGGTGTTCATGCAGGGATAAAAAAGGGCCCGCTGCGGGCCCTTCTCTTAGCGTTTCGCCTTCAGGCTGCCGCTCAGCGCGATGCCCAGCGGCAGCCAAAACAGCGGCCAGCTTTCGCGAGGGTTGCTGATGATAAACATGCCCTGCGAGGCCATAAAAATCAGCGCATAGATAAAAATCGCCAGCCCGTAGCGGCCATCCTGCTGTTTGCGCCATGCCTGCCATAACCCTCCGGCAATGACCGCCAGCAGCAGCGCCAGGCCGATTATGCCGCCTTTCAACAGTGCGCCAAGATAGACGCTGTGGGTGGTAGTGATATGCTCGCCGCTGTAGTTGGTAAAGTTCAGCTCGTAGTCAAAGCCCCGACCCAGCCACGGCTGGCTGGCCACTTCCTGGAGCGTATGGTGCCAGATACTCAAGCGCAATCCGCTTTGGGTGCCCAGCTCTTCAAAGCGCGCCAGCAGCAGGTCTCCCGTTGGCGTAAAGAAGAAAAGCGCGCCCAGAACCAACGCTAACGCGGCGACAATCAGAAGGTTGCGGCGGGTAAAGACGTGCAGGTGCAGGGTGCAAACAAACGCCACCAGCAGCGCGATAATCGGGCCGCGGCTTTGGGTCAGAAACAGCATCACCAGCATGATAGCCATCGGCACATACAGCAGGTGGCTGCCTTTCTCCTTCAGCAGCATCGCGCAAATAAGGATGCCGATACCGCAATAGCCCGCCAGGTCGATCACGTTGGTCGGGCCGGGATTCTCCGGCGAAACCAGGCGTTCCTTGAGGACCAGCGTGAAGTCGATCGCCATCGTCCAGACGGAGAGCACCGTGATCCCGGCCACGACGCTCAGCAGCGCCAGATGTCGGGTCCGGGGATGGCCAAGTAGCGTTGTCAGCAGCAGAAGATAGAAAATTAAATAGGTGCCATGGGTCAGAGGGGAATCGATATGCTGCGGCGTCTGCCCCCAAATATTGCTCAGCGCATAGTACACGCAGAATACCACCAGCAGGCTATAAACCGGCCACCGCTGGCGGATGCTTTCCGCTATTGCCTGACGGTTGTCTTTGTTAAGCAGTGAAAGCAAAAAGAGCAAAATAGATAAATGAAGGAGGTTATTTGTCCGGGTTGATACGCAGAAAATAGCGCTAAAAAACAGAAACAAAGTGAAGAAAACGGTGTAGCCCTGTCTGGCGTAATTACTTATTTTTAAAGTACTCATCAAAAGAAACCTTTTCGAAAATCGTTTCCGGAACCGCGCTTTCTAACGAGAAGTTGACGACCCGAATATGGTTTTGTTGCAGCACGTTGGCAGCGTGCGAAAAGGACGGCATGACCAGGTCATCCACCTTATTTGCCAGCCAGGAGGGGAGTTTATCCTGTTCCGTTTCGTAGAATCGCGGCTGGTTGAAATTACTCATATCCAGCCCGCTTATCAGAATGGTTTTAAATCCCAGCCACATCAGAATTTGCAGTGCCCAGTAGACCACGGTTCCGGCATCGAAAATGCCGTGACGAATGTCGGTGCTAAAGCAAATATCCTGCCTTTGCGGATGAAAGCGTAGCGCGGGGACGCCGCGCCAGGCCTGCTGTATCGCGTTTTTGGCGACTTTAGGCTGATAAATTTTATAACAGGCGTCTTCAATTAATGCCAAACGACAGCGAAGCTCTGCGCCGTGGCGGTCGAGGATTTTGGCGATACCGTGCATGGTGGTGAAGAGCACGAGATCGGGTTGGCTAATCACCGAACGGATCACGTCCGGTTTTTTATCGTAAAACTCCATATCCACGATGGTATAGAGCGAAAATTTAATTTTATCAGAGAGATGCCAGGCGCCGTTCACCCCCATCACCGGAATACTTTTCGGCAGCAGCGTAAAATCGATGCGGCGCGTAGAGGGGCCGGTGGCGGTCAGCAGCACCTCGCCCTGAGCGCTATCCTTCAGTTCGCTGAGATTGACCAGCGGAACCGCTTTCCCTTTGTATTTCAGGGTGCGGATTTCGCCGCTCGCCGCGCGCGTGATATGGGTAAACGGCCAGAGATTTTCGTTATGGCGAAAGGCGCGTCGATGCGTGTAGCGATAGATCTGCTTAAATAATGAACCCATTAAGCCAGTTCCTGAGATTTCAACAGTTGCCGAACCCGGGACGCGGGAATATCGCCCGTGCTGCTGCCGCTTTCCGGGCGCACCACGTGCTGATTTTTACCGTAGCCGCCAATCAGCCCCGGATCGGTCGGGCCGTACAGCGTGAAGTTCGGTTTATCGAGCGCGGCGGTGAGATGGCTCAGCCCCGTGTCGACGGAAACGACCCCGCGCGCGCCGGCCAGCACCTGGGCTACCTGCTCCAGGCTCATGCGCGGCAGGACGTCGACAAAATCGTGCCCTTCCGCCAGGCGTCCGGCCCGCGCCTCTTCATGGGGGGCGCCCCACGGCAGTTTGATGCGTACGCCGCTGTCGGCAAGCAGGGCGATAAGCGCCCGCCAGTTCTCTTCCGGCCAGTGTTTATCATCGCGCGTTGTGGCGTGGAGGAACACCAGATACGGCGCAGCGGACGGGTCAGCCTGACGCAAAAAATGGCGGGCGATCGCGTAGTCGCCCTGGGTTTCCGGCTTCGCGTAGCCGAGGCTTTTCGCGAACAGCTCGCGGGTGCGCTCAACGGCGTGCTGCTGTTTAGCGATATGGTGACGACGGTTGTAAAACAGGCTCGCCAGCGGCTCGCGGGCGGTCTGCCAGTCCATACCGTGCTTCACGCCGCGGGCCAGTCGGGTGACCAGCGCGGCGCTCTTCACCAGCCCCTGGGCATCGATGATAGCGTCGTACTTTTCCGCGCGCACGGCCTCGCGGAACGCCTTGCGCTCGGCTTTGATCGGCGCGGAAAACCACGCCTTACGCCAGCGGCGAATCGCCACCGGGATGACCCGGTCGACGCTCTCATGCCAGGAAGGGATCTGCGCGAAGCCTTCTTCAACCACCCAGTCGAAACGAATGCCGGGAAAGGCCAGCGCGGCGTCGCTCAGCGCGGGCAGCGTGTGCAGCACGTCGCCCATGGACGAGGTTTTTACGATCAGTACCCGCATCCGTCAGGCTTCCTCTTGTTCCGTTTTTTCCAGCAGCAGGTCGTTTAATTCTTCCAGTACGCGCTGCGGCGTAATGTCGATCAAACTCTGATGATAGCCTTCGGCGGCGTCGCCTTTACGCACTTTGTGGTAGCCGCTGATCAGGCGGATCACGCGCGCTTTGTGCGACAGCGGTGGAGTGAAGTCCGGGCTGCTGGGCCCGTAGAGCGCCACCAGCGGACGGTCCAGCGCCGCGGCGACGTGCATCAGGCCGGAATCGTTGCTGACCACCGCTTTACAGGCGGCGATCAGAATAACGGCCTGCTCAAGCTGGGTTTCGCCGGCCAGATTGCGGCACCATGCCTGCTGTTCGGTCGTGAGCGCGGCGAGGATTTCATTGCCCGCTTCGTGGTCTTTCGCGGAGCCAAACAGTACGATCTGAAAGCCTTCGTCGATCAGCTGTTTCGCCAGCTCGGCGTAGTGATAGTGCGGCCAGCGTTTTGCCGGGCCGAACTCTGCGCCGGGGCAGAAGCCGATAATCGGGCGCTCGGCTGAGAGATTAAACGCGCTGCAGGCCTGCGATTTTTCGCCTTCATGCACCTGCAGCTGCGGCCAGAGCAGCGGCTGCGGCAGATCTTTCGCGCAGCGCATCACGCCTTTGTCGTAGGCCAGACCGACGTAGCGTTCGACCATCAGCGGCCAGGCGTCTTTATCCAGCTTACGGGCGTCGTTCAGCAGGCCGTAGCGCATTTCGCCGAGCCAGCCTGTGCGATGCGGTATTCCCGCAAAGAACGGCACGAGGGCCGATTTAAACGAGTTGGGCAGCACGAAAGCGCGATCGTAGCGACGTTCGCGCAGGCTGTGCCCAAGCTTACGCCGTTCACCGATTTCCAGCGCGCCGTGGCCGAGCGGCATCGGGATCGCTTCGTTGACTTCCGGCATGCGCGATAGCAGCGGACGGCACCATGCGGGCGCCATCACGTCGATTATCGCCTGGGGATAGCGCGCCCTGAGCGTACGGTAAAGACTTTGCGACATCATCATGTCGCCCACCCATGACGGGCCAACCACCAATATTTTCATTCATTCCATCCTTCAAGCTGTCTCTGCGTTGGCTGCCTGCGTTCCCTCCGGTCACTGACTTTAGTCAGCTCCCGGAGAATCACTGAGTTGCCGCCTTGATACCGCTCGAATGATTTTATGAATTCGCATGATTGTCGCGATTGAGCCAGGCCATATATTCCGTTACGCCTTCGGCAACGGTCTTAAACGGTTTATCGTAGCCCGCTGCGCGCAGGTTAGTCAGATCCGCCTGGGTAAACGCCTGATAGCGGCCTTTGAGTTTATCCGGGAATGGAATGTACTCGATGCTGCCTTTCTGGTGATAAGCCAGCGTTGCGTCTGCAACGGCCTGGAAAGACTCCGCGCGCCCGGTGCCGAGGTTGAAGATGCCGGAAACGCCATTTTCCCAGAACCACAGGTTCACCGCCGCGACGTCGCCGACGTAGACGAAGTCGCGCTTGAAGCCGTCGCTGCCTTCGAACAGTTTCGGACTTTCGCCATTATTCAGCTGGGTGTTCAGATGGAAAGCGACGCTGGCCATGCTGCCTTTATGGCCTTCGCGCGGCCCGTAGACGTTGAAATAGCGGAAGCCGACAATCTGCGAGTTCGCTTCCGGCAGGATCTGACGGACGTATTCATCAAACAGAAACTTGGAGTAGCCGTAAACGTTGAGCGGCTGCTCGTATTCGCGGGATTCAATAAAGTCGCTGGTGCGGCCGCCGTAGGTCGCTGCGGAAGAGGCGTACAGGAACGGGATTTCACGCTCCAGACAGTAGTGCAGTACCTCTTTGGAATACTGATAGTTGTTATCCATCATGTACTTGCCGTCCCACTCCGTGGTGGAAGAGCAGGCGCCTTCATGGAAAATAGCGTCGATATCGCCGAACTCTTCGCCCGCCATAATCTGGATTAGAAAGTCTTCTTTATCCATGTAGTCGGCAATGTTCAAATCCACCAGATTGATGAATTTGGTCCCGTCTTTCAGATTATCTACGACCAGAATGTCGGTAATACCCTGGTCATTCAGCGCCTTAACGATATTGCTGCCGATAAAGCCTGCGCCGCCGGTAACGATGATCATAACTGTAACCTTTGAAGTTGGTAGTCCAGAGACAATCCGGACATGAATACTCCTATCATATCACTACATCGGAAAGGCTTCAGCCATTCGCCGATAAGGTAGAGAGGGACTCGTGATTTATGCTGCAAATAATTCATGCAGTAATGCATCATCTCGTATCAGCGTATAGCTTTAGGTAATATGTGCCAAATTTTGCCGAATCTGGAGAGTTGCAATGCGTGGGGATTTCTACAAACAGTTAACCAATGACCTGGATACCGCGCGCGCGGAAGGGTTGTTTAAAGAAGAACGGATTATCACTTCGGCGCAGCAGGCGGATATCACCGTCGGCGGCAGCCAGGTCATTAACTTCTGCGCCAATAACTATCTCGGCCTCGCGAACCACCCGGAACTGATTGCCGCCGCGAAAAGCGGGATGGACAGCCACGGCTTCGGCATGGCCTCCGTGCGCTTTATCTGCGGTACCCAGGACAGCCACAAAGCGCTTGAGAAGAAGCTGGCCGATTTTCTCGGTATGGAAGATGCGATTCTGTACTCCTCCTGCTTCGACGCCAACGGCGGCCTGTTTGAAACCCTGCTCGGCGCAGAGGACGCGATTATCTCCGATGCTCTGAACCACGCGTCGATCATCGACGGCGTGCGCCTGTGTAAAGCGAAGCGCTTCCGCTATGCCAACAACGATATGCAGGAGCTGGAAGCCCGTCTGAAAGAGGTGCGTGAAGCCGGCGCGCGCCATGTACTGATCGCCACCGACGGCGTGTTCTCCATGGACGGGGTGATCGCCAACCTGAAGGGCGTCTGCGATCTGGCGGATAAGTACGACGCGCTGGTGATGGTCGATGATTCGCACGCCGTGGGTTTTGTGGGTGAAAACGGCCGCGGCTCCCATGAGTACTGCGACGTGATGGGCCGCGTCGACATTATCACCGGTACGCTGGGTAAAGCGCTGGGCGGCGCGTCCGGCGGCTATACCGCCGCGCGTAAAGAAGTCGTCGAGTGGCTGCGCCAGCGCTCGCGTCCGTATCTGTTCTCCAACTCGCTGGCGCCGGCGATTGTCGCCGCCTCCATCAAAGTGCTGGAGATGGTGGAAGCGGGCAGCGAGCTGCGCGATCGTCTGTGGGCTAACGCGCGCCTGTTCCGTGAAAAAATGACCGCGGCAGGGTTTACCCTTGCGGGCGCCGATCACGCCATTATCCCGGTGATGCTCGGTGAAGCCACCGTGGCGCAGCAGTTCGCGCGCGAGCTGCAAAAAGAAGGTATTTACGTCACCGGATTCTTCTACCCGGTGGTACCAAAAGGCCAGGCGCGTATCCGTACCCAGATGTCTGCGGCGCATACCCCTGAACAAATTGAACGTGCGGTGGAAGCCTTTACCCGCATCGGTAAACAACTGGGCGTCATTGCCTGAGGGTGTGAGATGAAAGCGTTATCCAAACTGAAGGCGGAAGAAGGCATCTGGATGACCGACGTACCGGAACCGGAAGTCGGCCACAACGATCTGCTGATTAAAATTCGCAAGACCGCGATTTGCGGTACCGACGTGCACATCTACAACTGGGACGAGTGGTCGCAGAAGACCATTCCGGTTCCGATGGTGGTGGGGCATGAATACGTCGGCGAAGTGGTGGGTATCGGTCAGGAAGTTCGCGGCTTTAAGCTGGGCGACCGCGTTTCCGGCGAAGGGCATATCACCTGCGGCCACTGCCGTAACTGCCGCGCCGGGCGTACGCATCTGTGCCGCAATACGACGGGCGTCGGCGTCAACCGTCCGGGCTGTTTTGCCGAATATCTGGTGATCCCGGCGTTTAACGCCTTTAAAATCCCCGACAATATCTCTGACGATCTGGCGTCGATTTTCGATCCGTTTGGCAACGCCGTGCATACCGCGCTTTCATTCGACCTCGTCGGTGAAGATGTGCTGGTTTCCGGCGCCGGCCCGATCGGCGTGATGGCCGCCGCGGTGGCGAAACACGTTGGCGCGCGCAACGTCGTGATTACCGACGTTAACGAATATCGCCTGGAGCTGGCGCGCAAAATGGGCGTCACCCGGGCGGTGAACGTGGCGAAAGAGAACCTTAACGATGTGATGGCCGAGCTGGGCATGACCGAGGGTTTCGACGTGGGTCTGGAGATGTCCGGCGCGCCGCCGGCGTTCCGCACCATGCTCGATACCATGAACCACGGCGGGCGTATTGCCATGCTGGGTATTCCGCCGTCGGATATGTCTATCGACTGGACCAAGGTGATCTTCAAGGGGCTGTTTATCAAAGGGATTTATGGTCGCGAAATGTTCGAAACCTGGTACAAGATGGCCGCGCTCATCCAGTCCGGGCTCGATCTGTCGCCGATCATCACCCACCGCTTTGGCGTTGATGATTTCCAGCAGGGCTTTGACGCGATGCGCTCCGGCCAGTCTGGCAAAGTCATTCTCAGCTGGGATTAATTCCGCCCCGGTCAGGATGGTAAAAAAGCGCCCACGGGCGCTTTTTTGAGAGTTATCCTACAATTTTGTGATACTTAATCCACTCCGCACTTTTTCTAAATCGCTTTCTCGCCTATTCGTTTATACAGTCAGTTTAACCATGGTTTAACCCTATAAAGATTATGCTTAAACTTTCTGTATGCTTATTGACCTGTAATTCATCCCGCTTATTACGGGAGGTGTTACCGCCGCTGCTCAGGGTGGCTGATGAATTTATCGTCGTCGATTCAGGCAGTACGGATGCTACGCTGCAGATTTGCCAACAGTTCGGTCTCTCCGTTCACCATCATCCTTATACCGCTCACGGTACGCAGATGAATTATGCGACCTCTCTGGCCCGCCACGACTGGGTGCTGTGTGTGGACAGCGATGAGATCCTTGACGACGAGGTGGTGGCGGCAATTCTGGCGCTCAAGGCCGGCCATGAGCCGGACCCCGCCTGCGCATGGCGTCTGCCGCGCTACTGGTTCGTGCTGGGTGAAGAGGTGCGCACCATTTATCCGGTATCATCGCCGGATTTCCCGGTTCGCTTGTTTAACCGCTCCGTCGCCAGGTTCAACGATCGGCCGGTAGACGATCAGGTGGTTGGCTTTACGCACTCTGCCCGGCTACCGGGATTCGTGCGCCACGATACCTTCTACTCCCTGCATGAAGTGTTTAGTAAGCTCAATAGCTACACCACGCGGCTGGTTAAACACCAGAAAATCAGGCCGTCTCTTGCGCGCGGAGCGATCAGCGCGATTGGCGCTTTCTTTAAGTGGTATCTGTTCAGCGGAGCGTGGCGAAAGGGCAAGGTTGGCGTGGTCACCGGACTTTACGCGACCTTTTACAGCTTTCTTAAATACTTTAAAGCCTGGTATGCCCATCAGGACAAGCCGGAATCCGCGGCGGATAAGCACACGGACTCCCGGACGATTTAGTTGGTAGGCTTATCCCAGCCCTGCCACTTCAGCTGGTAATACTGCACCAGCGTGCTCTGAGTGATGCTTTCGCTCAGAATGGTAAAGAAGCGGCTGGCGTTGACCGGCTCCGGCGGACGCTTAGATTTGCACTGTTTCACGCCGCGGAATGGATTGCGCGGCGGCTGAACGGACGGCGGCGCGGTGTTCGGCGTTGAGGTATCCACCTGCGGCTCGTTGAGCAGGCTGCTCGGGCGAACCAGAGTGATATCCGGCGGCAGGTTATACACCATCTGCTGCAGCACGCGCACCGTCGTCGGGTGCGGGTGGCCGATAGCAATGGCGGAACCGTTGCGCCGCGCTAAAGCGATAGCGCGGTTGAACTGATAGCGGATATCCGCTTCGTTTTGGGTATCGTCGAGGAAAACCTTACGCTTAATCACCTTTACGCCGGTGCCCTGCGCCGCGCGCATGGCCTGGGTATTGCCGATGGTGACGCTATCGAGAAAGTAGAGATTGTAGCGCTCGAGCGCCTGCATCACCTTCTGCATGCCGAAGAGGTTCGACGTCATGGCGCTGCCCATATGGTTATTCAGCCCTACGGCGTACGGAACCTTACCGTAGGCTTCGCGGATAATGCGCTCTATCTCGCTGCTGTTCATATCCGGACGGAGGGTGTCTTTTTCCAGCGGCTGCTTGCTGAGCGGCGCCATTGGCAGGTGGATGAGCACCTCGTGGCCGAGATTGTGCGCTTTGGTCGCCATTTCTCGGGCGTGGGGCGCATTAGGAAGGACGGCAACGGAGATCGTCGCTGGCAGCGCCAGCACCTGGTTTTCCGTTTGTGGACGATAGCCAAAGTCGTCGATAACAATGGAGAGTTTGCCGGCAAACACCGGCGACGCCATAACCAGCGTACCGGTTACCGCGAGTGCAATTCTGCGAAATTGAAGCAAAACTTATCTTCCCAACCACGGCTGTGGATTGACCGCCTGACCCTGGCGGCGAATTTCGAAATAGAGCGACGGACGGCCCTGACCGCCGCTGCTGCCTACGAGAGCGATCGGCTGGCCCGCCCGGACCTGAGTGCCGACGCTGACCAGCGCGCTTTGGTTATAGCCGTAAAGACTCATGTCGCCTTTGCCGTGTTCAACGACCACCACCAGACCATAGCCCTGCAGCCAGTCGGCGAGAATAACCCGACCATCGGCAACGGCTTTGACCTCGGTGCCTTCAGACGCAGCGATAACCATCCCCTTCCAACGTAGTTCACCTTGCAGCTGTTCGCCATAGCGATGGAGAATTGAGCCGCGAACCGGCCAGAATGCCTGGCCGCGCGGTGAGCCAAGTCCGCCGGTGCGGGACATCAGCGAGCGTTCGCTTTCGGTAGGTTTGTAGGTGGTGCCTTTACGCGAGGCTTCCTGCTGGCGATCGCGCACATCCTGCGCTTCGCGGGCTTCGCGATCCGCCCGCGCTTTGGCCGCCGCCGCCGCCTGGGCGATACGGCCGCGCAGACGTGATTCGTTAGCCCGCATCTCGCTGAGCTGCTGCTGGCCTTGCTGAATGGAGGATTCCAGGCTGGCGAGGGTCTTTTTACGTTCGTTGCGCGCCTGCTCCAGCTTGCTCTGCTGGGCGCGCTGTTCGTACACCAGGGTTTGCTGCTGGCTCTGTTTCTCTTCCAGCATCGATTTTTGCACCGCCACGTCTTCGCGGGTTTTCTTCAGCTGGGCGATGGTTTCCTGGCGCGCCTGGTTCAGATAGCCAAAGTAGGCCTGCAGGCGCTGATTACGCTGCCCCTCTTCGCCGCTGAGGATCATCTGGATGCCGGTATGCGGCCCCTGACGAAACGCGGCGTCGAGCTGCGCGGAAAGGTTACGCTCCTGCGAGGCGCGCTGACGCTCCAGCTTGGCCAGCGCGGCGTTCATTTCGTCGATCTGCTTATTCAGCTGGTTCAGCGTTTCCTGGGTTTCGCGCAGCTTGCGCGCGGCGGCGGAGATGGCCTCCTCCTGCGCTTTAAGCTGGGCGACCAGGGAAGCGCGCTGCTGCTGCTGCTGCTTAATCGCCCGCTGTTTAGCGGCGATATCGGCCTGAATGGATTTAAGCTGGTCGCGATCGTCGGCGTGAGCAGATGCGGCGCACAGCAATACGCCAGCGCTAAGCGCGCTGGCGTAAAAGACGGATCGAACTGCCGTTGCGATCCATGTAGTTGAATACGTCGCCTTTCCCCTCATGGGGAAGGATTATTCCACGATGAACAGCGGCTTGCCAGTCATCTCTTGCGGGATTTCCATTCCCATCAGCGTCAGCATGGTCGGCGCGATGTCGGAAAGTTTGCCGCCGTTGACCGCTTTGACGTTTTTATCGCCAACGTAAATCAGCGGAACCGGCAGGTTGGTGTGCGCGGTGTGCGCCTGGCCGGTGGCCGGATCGCGCATCTGCTCGGCGTTGCCGTGGTCTGCGGTGATCAGCAGCTGTCCGCCAACGGATTCAACGGCTTTGCTCACCTGGTCGATGCAGTCATCCAGCGCTTCGACCGCTTTAACGGCGGCTTCCATTACGCCGGTGTGGCCAACCATATCGCCATTCGGGTAGTTACAGATGATGGTGTCGAACTGACCGCCCTTGATGGCGGCAACCAGTTTTTCGGTCAGCTCAGCGGAGCTCATTTCCGGCTGCAGATCGTAGGTGGCGACCTTCGGTGAATTGATCAGAATACGCTCTTCGCCTTTGAACGGCTCTTCAACGCCGCCGTTGAAGAAGAAGGTCACGTGAGCGTATTTTTCAGTTTCGGAGATGCGCAGCTGGGTTTTGTCGTTCTTCGCCATCCATTCGCCGAAGGTGTTCACCAGAGATGCCGGCGGATAAGCGCAGGCGACTTTGATGTCCGCGGCGTACTCGGTCAGCATGACGAAATCGAGGTTCACCACTTTCTTACGGGCGAAGCCGTCGAAATCGGCGTTAACGAAGGCGCGGGTAATTTCGCGCGCGCGGTCGGCGCGGAAGTTCATGAAAATCAGCGCATCGCCGTCTTCCATCGCCGCATCGGCCTGGCCTTCAGCGCGAATAACGGTCGCTTTCACGAACTCATCGTTTTCATCGCGCGCATAAGCGGCCTGCAGGCCCGCAACGGCGGTATCGGCCTGGAACTCGCCTTTTGCCAGGGTCATCAGATCGTAAGCCTGCTCAACGCGGTCCCAACGGTTGTCGCGGTCCATGGCGTAGTAGCGGCCAACGATCGAGGCAACGCGGCCTTTGCCCAGCGCGGCAAATTTGTCTTCGAATTTCGCCAGCGTCTTTTCAGCGCTGCGCGGCGGAGTATCGCGGCCGTCGAGGAAGGCGTGCAGATAGATTTTATCCGCGCCGCGTTCGGCTGCCAGCTCAACCATCGCCATGATGTGGTCTTCGTGGCTGTGGACGCCGCCCGGAGACATCAGGCCCATGATATGCACGGCTTTGCCTGCGGCAACGGCTTTATCGACCGCGCCGGTCAGTACCGGGTTGGCGAAGAAGGTACGTTCTTTGATTTCAACGTCCAGGCGGGTGAGATCCTGATACACGATACGGCCCGCGCCGAGGTTGACGTGGCCCACTTCGGAGTTGCCCATTTGACGATCCGGCAGACCGACTTCCAGGCCTGAAGCATCAATCAGGGTATGCGGACGTTTCGCCCACAGTGCGTCCATAACAGGGGTTTTGGCGCTGTAAATAGCGTTATCCTGCTGGTCTTCACGGTAGCCATAGCCATCCAGAATGACCAGTACCATAGGTTTTTTAGAAACCGACATTGCGACAACCTCATGCTCAAAGACAGAAAATTTGCGTAATTTTACTACAGCTGAATCGATCAAATCACCGTAAAAGATCAAAGAAAGAGGGCGGCCAGAGCGCATTGCCGCGGCGAGAGCGGTTTTTTTTCGTGACGGGCCGCAGAAAATACATTACATCGCGCTCACTGGCTGTATTTGCCGCAATGCACAGGTATACTCCTTCCCTGGTTTTTTTATCACTTAGTCGGGAGTTGTAACCCCCCATGCAAGAAATTATGCAATTCATCAGCCGTCACCCCGTCCTGAGCATCGCGTGGGTCGCGCTGCTGGTGGCGGTGCTGTTCACCACCTTTAAAGGGCTGATGTCGAAAGTTAAAGTCATCACCCGCGGTGAAGCGACGCGCCTGATCAACAAAGAAGATGCCGTGGTTGTCGATCTGCGTCAGCGTGACGATTTCCGTAAAGGCCACATTGCGGGTTCTATTAACCTGCTGCCGAGCGATATCAAAGCAAATAACGTCGGCGAGTTGGAAAAGCACAAAGCACAACCCATTATAGTGGTAGACGGCTCAGGTATGCAGGCGCAAGAACCCGCCAGCGCGCTGAACAAAGCCGGTTTTGAAAAGGTCTTCGTACTGAAAGAAGGCATCGCTGGCTGGAGCGGCGAGAACCTTCCGCTGGTACGCGGTAAATAATTTACCCGCGTCTTTATGGCGTAGCGCGGTTTTCCCTGCGGCGGCTATTCGTCAGCGGGAAAACAACGCCTGCGGCGTAAAACTCTCGGGGGTAAAAACAGGAGTGAAGTCATGGCCAATATTGATATCTATACCAAAGCGACCTGCCCGTTCTGCGTACGTGCAAAAGCGCTGCTGAACAGCAAGGGCGTGACGTTCAACGAGTTGCCTATCGATGGCGATGCTGCGAAGCGTGAAGAGATGATTCAGCGCAGCGGTCGAACGACGGTTCCGCAGATTTTTATTGATGCGCAGCACATTGGCGGCTGTGACGACTTGTACGCGCTTGATTCACGTGGTGGACTCGATCCCCTCCTGCGCTAATTTTTGCGCTCATCCCCATTGGACGGGCGTACTTAAGGACAACACGAAAGGGTTTTACTATGTCAGAACAAAACAGCACCGAAATGACTTTCCAGATTCAGCGCATCTACACCAAAGATATTTCTTTTGAAGCGCCAAACGCGCCGCAAGTTTTCCAGAAAGATTGGCAGCCGGAAGTTAAACTTGATCTGGATACCGCTTCCAGCCAGCTGGCTGAAGGCGTGTATGAAGTGGTGCTGCGCGTGACCGTAACCGCCTCTCTGGGCGAAGAAACCGCATTCCTGTGCGAAGTACAGCAGGGCGGTATTTTCTCCATCGAAGGCATCGACGGCACCCAGATGGCGCACTGCCTCGGCGCATACTGCCCGAACATTCTGTTCCCGTACGCGCGTGAGTGCATCACCAGCCTGGTTTCTCGCGGTACCTTCCCGCAACTGAACCTTGCGCCAGTGAACTTCGATGCGCTGTTTATGAACTATCTGCAGCAGCAGGCTGGCGAAGGTGCTGAACAACATCAGGATGCCTGATGAACGCGCTTAACGCTGCAATGACTGTGATCGGTGCCGGCTCTTACGGCACCGCTCTTGCCATCACCCTGGCAAGAAATGGCCACCACGTTGTGCTGTGGGGCCATGACCCGAAACATATTGCGACGCTGCAGCACGACCGCTGCAACGCCGCATTTCTTCCTGACGTTCCTTTCCCCGACACGCTGCATCTGGAAAGCGATCTGGCGACCGCGCTGGCGGCCAGCCGCGATATCCTCGTCGTCGTGCCGAGCCACGTTTTCGGCCAGGTGCTGCGGCAGATTAAACCGCTGATGCGCCCCGACGCTCGCCTGGTATGGGCGACGAAAGGTCTGGAAGCGGAAACCGGACGCCTGCTGCAGGACGTGGCCCGTGAAGCGCTGGGCGACGCTATCCCCCTGGCGGTGATTTCCGGCCCGACCTTCGCGAAAGAGCTGGCGGCAGGCCTGCCGACGGCGATCTCGCTGGCGTCGACGGATCCGCAGTTCGCTGACGATTTGCAAAGCCTGCTGCACTGCGGCAAGAGCTTCCGCGTCTATATCAACCCGGACTTTATCGGCGTGCAGCTCGGCGGGGCGGTGAAAAACGTCATCGCTATCGGCGCCGGCATGTCTGACGGCATCGGCTTTGGCGCCAACGCGCGTACCGCGCTGATTACCCGCGGGCTGGTTGAGATGTCGCGCCTCGGAGAGGCCCTGGGCGCCGATCCGGAGACCTTTATGGGGATGGCGGGCTTAGGCGATCTGGTGCTCACCTGCACCGATAACCAGTCGCGTAACCGCCGCTTCGGCATGATGCTCGGTCAGGGCATGGATGTGCAAAGCGCGCAGGAGAAGATTGGCCAGGTGGTTGAAGGCTATCGCAATACCAAAGAGGTTCGCGTTCTGGCGCAGCGTTTAGGCGTCGAAATGCCAATAACCGAGGAAATTTATCAGGTATTGTATTGCGGAAAAATTGCGCGCGAGGCAGCATTGACCTTATTAGGTCGTGCACGCAAGGACGAGCGTAGCAACTAACTGCGATGGAACCTGGATCACCTGAATGACCCGGCCAGCAAAGAACTGGCCGGTCATTATTATATCGTCTGGAGTCAGCAATGCCGTGTGAAGAACTGGATATCGTCTGGAATAACATTAAAGCCGAAGCTCGGGCTTTAGCTGACTGTGAGCCAATGCTCGCCAGTTTTTACCACGCCACGCTACTCAAGCACGAAAATCTCGGCAGTGCCCTGAGCTATATGCTGGCGAATAAACTGGCTTCTCCGATCATGCCCGCCATCGCGATTCGTGAAGTGGTGGAAGAGGCCTACGCCGCCGACCCGGAAATGATCGCCTCCGCCGCCTGCGATATTCAGGCGGTGCGAACGCGCGACCCGGCGGTGGATAAATACTCCACCCCGCTGCTCTATCTGAAAGGATTCCACGCGCTGCAGGCCTATCGTATCGGCCACTGGCTGTGGAATCAGGGACGCCGGGCGCTGGCGATCTTCCTGCAAAATCAGGTTTCCGTATCGTTCCAGGTGGACATCCACCCGGCGGCGAAGATTGGTCGCGGGATCATGCTGGACCATGCCACCGGCATCGTCGTCGGCGAAACGGCGGTGATTGAAGACGACGTCTCGATTCTGCAATCCGTGACCCTGGGCGGTACCGGTAAAACCAGCGGCGATCGTCATCCGAAAATTCGCGAAGGGGTGATGATTGGCGCCGGGGCGAAAATCCTCGGCAATATCGAAGTCGGGCGCGGGGCAAAAATCGGCGCGGGTTCGGTGGTGCTACAGCCGGTGCCGCCGCATACTACCGCCGCAGGCGTTCCCGCCCGAATCGTGGGCAAGCCGGAGAGCGATAAGCCCGCGATGGATATGGATCAGCACTTTAACGGCATACACCATACCTTCGAGTACGGCGACGGTATTTGATTGATTTCCCGGAGGCGATGCTGCGCATCTGTCCGGGCTACAAAACCGAGCGCTGTCTGGTAGCCCGGACAGGCGCTACGCGCCGCCTCCGGGAGAAAGCGAGCTCAGCTGCGCAGCACCGCGCCGGGATAGCCCAGCTGGCGCCAGGCTTCATAGACCACCACCGACACCGCATTTGACAGGTTCATGCTGCGGCTGTCCGGCATCATCGGAATACGGATTTTTTGTTCTGCCGGCAGAGCATCAAGAATGCTGCCCGGCAGTCCGCGGGTTTCCGGGCCAAACAGCAGAAAATCGCCGTCCTGATAGCTTACCGCGCTGTGCGCCGGCGTGCCTTTGGTCGTCAGGGCGAACAGGCGCTGCGGCTTTGCGCTTTCAATAAAGGCGGCGTAATCACCATGGCGCTGGACGGCAGCAAACTCGTGGTAATCCAGACCTGCGCGGCGAAGACGCTTATCGTCCCAGGCAAAACCCATGGGTTCGATAATATGCAGATTGAAGCCGGTGTTGGCGCACAGGCGGATGATATTCCCGGTATTTGGCGGGATTTCTGGTTCGAATAAGACGATGTTAAGCATGCTGCCCCCTTAATTGCGGGGGGCAGAATAGCAGATATTCGGCTAACCCTCACCCTACTCCTCTCCCGGAAAGAGAGCGGGAGAAAACCGGCGCCGGCCTGTGAGCCGGATGGCCTGATGAGGACGTTAACCCGCCTGCCGGACGGTTCCCTCTCCCTGTGGGAGAGGGTCAGGGATAACCGCCGCGTTTCCCGCTTTGATCGCATCAAAGGTCCGCAGCGCATCGGCGTTCTGGACTAAAGATTCACGGCTGATTTCGCCGATGGTTTTCGCGCCGGTCAGCGTCATCGCCACCTTCATCTCTTTCTCGATCAGGTTCAGCAGATTGGCGACGCCCTGTTTGCCGTGGGTGGCCAGCGCATACAGATAAGCCCGGCCCAGCAGCACGCTATCGGCGCCGAGGGCAATCATCCGCACCACATCAAGGCCGTTGCGAATACCGCTGTCGGCAAGAATTGTAATATCGCCTTTAACCGCGTCGGCAATCGCGGGCAGAGCGCGAGCGGAAGAGAGCACGCCGTCGAGCTGGCGGCCGCCGTGGTTGGAAACCACGATCCCGTCAGCGCCGAAGCGCACCGCATCGCGGGCGTCTTCCGGATCGAGGATCCCCTTGATCACCATCGGGCCGTCCCAAAAGTCGCGGATCCACTCAAGGTCTTTCCAGGAAATCGAAGGATCGAAGTTATTCGCCAGCCAGCCGATATAATCCTCCAGACCGGTCGGCTTGCCGAGGTAGGCGGAGATGTTGCCCAAATCGTGCGGACGGCCGTTTAACCCGACGTCCCATGCCCACTGCGGATGGGTCACCGCCTGCCAGTAGCGGCGCATTGCCGCGTTCGGGCCGCTCATCCCGGAGTGAGCATCGCGATAGCGCGCGCCGGGGGTCGGCATATCGACGGTAAAGACCAGCGTTGAACAGCCCGCCGCCTTCGCCCGCTCCAGCGCATTGCGCATAAAACCGCGGTCGCGCAGGACGTACAGCTGGAACCACATCGGGCGCTTAATGGTCGGGGCGACCTCTTCAATCGGGCAGACGGAAACGGTAGAGAGGGTAAACGGAATACCTTTTTCATCCGCCGCGCCGGCGGCCTGCACTTCACCGCGGCGGGCGTACATCCCGCACAGCCCCACCGGCGCCAGCGCCGTTGGCATCGCCAGCTTCTCGTTGAATAAGGTGGTTTCCAGGCTCAGGTCCGACATATTGCGCAGAATGCGCTGGCGGAGCGCGACGTCGGACAGGTCCTCAACGTTGCGGCGCAGGGTGTGCTCGGCGTAAGCGCCGCCGTCGATATAGTGGAACAGGAACGGTGGCAGGATACGCTGTGCGGCGGCGCGGTAGTCGCTGGCGGCGGAAATAATCATCACAAGTTCTCCCTGGAATTGTCGTTATGGTCACCGGGCAGGCGGGTAATTCGCGCCTGGCGGGCCTGGTCTTCATCAAAGCGTTTGATGGTGGCGTGAACAAAGCCCAAATGGGCCATCATCGCCTGTCTGGCACCTTCCGGGTCACCGGCGATAATCGCCTCCATGACCGCCTGGTGCTGTTCGGTCAGGCGAGCGAAGACCGGCGGGACGAGATACATCCGCTGGCGGCTCTCCTTGACTGAGGACTGTAAAAGGTCAAAAAAACCGCGCATGGTTTGCAGCAGCACCACGTTATGCGACGCTTCGGCGATCGCCAGATGGAAGCGGACATCGGCCTGCGAGGCCAGGTCAGGGTCTTCGCTTTGGGTGGCTTCAAAGCAGAGGCGGATTTTCTCTTTTTCGGCATCGGTTGCCCGCATCGCCGCATGCCAGGCGGTACTGGCTTCGATGGCGTGACGGGCTTCGAGGATATCAAAACTGTAATCGGGGTCGTCGGAGAGCAGCGTCTTCAGCGGTTGAACGATGTTTTGCTCCGACCACGCTTCGTGCTGCCAGCGCACGAAGGTGCCGCCGCCGCGACGGCTGAGCAGCACCCCTTCGTTGACCAGCATCGCCAGCGCTTCGCGCAGCGAATTGCGCGATACGCCCAGCTGCGCCGCCAGCTGACGTTCGGCGGGCAATCGCATGCCCGCCTCCAGCTTTTGTTCTTCAATCAGCGCCCGCACGCGACGGGCGACGTCGTCGGCAAGGCGTTTTGGCATCACTATCACGGGATCATCCAGGTTAAGACATACGCCTGCAGCGTGGTGATAACGCCGACCATACAGGTGAAAATCAGGCTGTGTTTGACGGTAAAACGGAACAGATCGGACTCCTTACCTACCAGACCGACCGCCGCACAGGCGATGGCGATAGACTGCGGAGAGATCATTTTCCCGGTCACGCCGCCGGTGGTGTTCGCTGCGACCAGCAGGATATCGGAGACGCCAATCTGCTGGGCCGCCGTAGCCTGCAGCGCGGCAAAGAGCGCGTTAGACGAGGTATCCGAACCGGTCAGAAATACCCCCAGCCAGCCGAGGAACGGCGAGAAGAAGGTAAATGCATGACCGGTGTGCGCCAGCGCAAGCGCCAGCGTTGAGGATAGACCGGAATAGTTGGAAATAAAGGCGAACGCCAGCACCATGCCGATGGAGTAAATCGGCAGCGCCAGCTCTTTCAGCGTGCTGCCAAAGGTCGAGATCGCGTCTTTTGGCTTCATGCGCAGCCAGACGATTGAAAGCAGCGCGGCGAACAGGATGGCGGTGCCGGTGGCGGAGAGCCAGTCAAACTTATAGACCGCGGCGTAAGGCGTGGCTTCGTTGACCACCGGCGGCATGCGGGCCACCATTTTGTCGAGGAACGGCACGGAAATATTAATCACAAAATCGTACATCGCGCCGCCCGGGGCGAAGAGCGCTTTGAACGGCGGCACGCTCCACAGGGTCACCGTCGCGGTCAGAAACAGGAACGGCGACCAGGCGCGAATCACCTGTCCCGGCGTGTAATGCGTGCGGGCCAGGTTCATATCGACCTGCGATGCGCCCATATCGCCGAAGCGGAAGATGCGTACCGGCTGCCAGCGTTTGAGGAACAGCGTCAGACAGACCAGCGATACCAGCGAAGAGATAATGTCCGGCAGCTCCGGGCCGAGGAAGTTAGAGCTGAGGTACTGAGCGATAGCAAAGGAGCCGCCGGCGACCATGACCGCAGGCCAGGTCTCTTTAATGCCGCGCCAGCCGTCCATAATCGCCATGATCCAGAACAGGACGATGATGGTCAGGAACGGCAGCTGACGGCCAACCATCTGGCCGATTTCGAAGCTGTCGAGGCCCGTCACCTGTCCGGCGACCAGAATCGGAATGCCCATCGCGCCAAACGCGACCGGCGCGGTGTTAACGATCAGACACAGGCCCGCCGCATACAGCGGGTTAAAGCCGAGCCCCACCAGCAGCGCTGCGGTGATGGCGACCGGCGCGCCAAAACCGGCGGCCCCTTCGAGGAACGCGCCGAAGGAGAAACCGACAATCAGCATTTGCAGACGCTGATCCGGGGTAATCGACAAAATCGATGAGCGGATAATGTCGAACTGCCCGGTTTTCACCGAGATTTTATAGACGAAGACCGCAGCGATAATAATCCACGCGATTGGCCACAGGCCGTAGAAGAAGCCGTAGATGACGGAGGCCAGCGCGTGGTCAACCGGCATTTTGTAGAACAGCAGAGCGACGGAGAGCGCAATGAGCACGGTCCAGGTCGCGGCAACGTACCCTTTCAGCTTGAGCTTTATCAGGGCAAAAAAGAAAAACAGAATCGGTAGCGATGCGATAAGACTCGATAGCCAGATGTTGCCGGCCGGATCGTAATTTTGTTGCCAGAGGTTCATGCAGGTCTCCATCGGGCCGTTATGATGCCGTGCTGAGTCTTGCGCTCTTAGCAGGTCACATCATTTGTAAAATTGGCCCAGCCAAATTGCGATTGTAGGATTAACGACAACGAATGGTTAATCAAATGTTATTGATGAGCAATATGTCTGTGACGAAAAATGATGGATATGTGAACCATTGGACGATTTAAGAAAACATTGGTAGGGCCAATTAGTGGGGAATGACGTTTGAAACAGAGCCTGTCCCGGAGGCGATGCTGCGCATCTGTCCGGGCTACCGGCCCGCAGACGGCGGTGAACCCGTAGCCCCGGTAAGGCGTTAGCCGCGACCGGGGAGCAGAGTGCAGAGTAGCTGAATTTCCCGGAGGCGATGCTGCGCATCTGTCCGGGCTACCGGTCCGCAAACGGCGGTGAACTGGTAGCCCCGGTAAGGCGTTAGCCGCGACCGGGGAGCAGAGCGCAGAGTAGCTGAATTTCCCGGAGGCGATGCTGCGCATCTGTCCGGGCTACCCTCTCGCAGAGGGCTGTGAACCCGTAGCCCGGCTAAGCGTAGCGCGAGCCGGGAGATTCACGGGATGAAGATATCAGAACGCGGTTTTTGAGAAGCCGGTCATCTCTTTGAGGCCCATTTCGCGGCCCAGCGCGGTCATCGGGTGGACAACAACCAGACCGCGTACGCTTTTCTTGAGCTTACCCATATCGGCCTGCTCTTTTTTGGTGATGGCGCGGCGATGCGGCATGCTCATCAGCTTTTGCGCTTCTTTGCTCAGCTTCTGGCCCTGAACCTCACGCAGGCGAACGAGTTCCGTCTCAATGGTGGCTTTCTCTTTTTCCAGCTCGGCGTATTTTTCTGCGGCGTCGACCAGGGACAGGTCGGCCTGCTGGTGGTGGATAGCGTCGAGACGATCGCTCAGACGTTTAATTTCGTTTTTTTCGACTTCTTTCATGGTGGCTTAATCTATTAAGAAAGGGGCGTTATCAGACTATAGTATGTGCTGTCGCTTGGGTTGTGGGTAGTTATTTATCAAAACGTCGCCGTTTTTTGCTCATAACAACCGCAGCGGCATATTATAACTTATTGAACATAAAAATTATTTTAATCCAGAGTTGGCGAATATTCATTTCTGTGAAGCCTGACGGCCATTCAGCACGTTTTCCTCATCTGAAACCCTGTTTTTGGCTAATCCTTAATAGGATCATTCCCCCAAAAGAGGAGAGCGTGATGGCGAAAATAGGCGACAGCGTACCGCGCATTATTGATAAAGCCGTAGATTTTATGGCTTCAAGTCAGGCTTTTATGGAATATCTAAAAAAATCTCCGCGTTTGCAGCATATACCGCCGGATATCCCGGCAGATAAAGAAGCGCTATTTCTGCGGCGTCTTGAGTATTATCGTCAGCTTTATCGGCCGACGTGCGACCAGCAAGAGCCAGAATCAGAGCGTTGATTTTTGAAAGGCTTTTTTTAAGCTGATTTTAGAAATCAGCTCGGTCAGAGATAGCATCATTGTGGAACGTACGACCTGCTGGTAGCGCAGCTTTTGCATTGCCAGCAGTTCAGCATCGCTCTCATCAAATTGCGGCGTGGGCGGCAGGGCGGCGACGCAGTGCAGCTCGCCAAACGGTCCGAGGATCTCATCGTCGGTAAAGCTATACTCATTACCGTCGTGATTCAGCTCTTCGCGCAGGGCCATCAGCAGTTCAGCGTCTTCATATTCGGCGCGGCTAATCACCCCAAGGCCGTAAATCAGCTTCAGGCGTACAGAAAGGTCGCCAAGCGGCCCGTCGCCGTCCAGCAACGGCTCCACTGCGTATTTCACCGCGTAGTCGTCTTTACGGAATACCTGAAGCACCAGAATATTGACCGCTTCCGTCAGCAGTTCAACGGTGGCGATCAGGAAGCTTCTTACGGTTTTGCCAGCATTCAGACGTTCAAGCACACGGTTTTCAAATGCCTGTGTTTCTTCCATTATTGCCTGCATATCTGACATGAGTAATGGGCGCGGTTCGGACCGCGCCAGGTCTTGCCTCATTTGGTGGCGTTATAGTCGTTAACGGCTTCCGCCACCACCTCGCTTGCTGCGTCCAGACCCGAAATCTGCGCCAGCGCGGCCTGTGGGCCTTTCTCGGCAATCAGCGCCGCCAGTTCCTGCGCCTGCGGGTCTTCTTCGCTGCGGAAGTGCATGGCAGCGGCGATCCCTTTCACCAGATTGCGGTGCGGCAGGCCGTATTCCAGCGTACCGAGCAGCGGCTTAATTAAGCGGTCGCCCGCGCTCAGTTTGCGCAGCGGCTGGCGGCCAACGCGCTCAACGTCATCCTTCAGATACGGGTTCTCAAAACGACCGATAATTTTCTGGATGTAAGCGGCGTGCTTTTGCGCATCAAAGGCATAGCGTTTGATCAGCACCGCGCCGCTCTCTTCCATGGCGCCTTTGACCACGGCGCGAATGTGCTCATCAAGAATCGCGTCGCGAATCGTCTGATGACCCGCCAGTTTTCCGAGGTAGGCGGTTATAGCATGTCCGGTGTTTAAGGTGAATAGCTTACGTTCGACAAATGCCATCAGGTTATCGGTTAATTCCATACCTGGGATGTTCGGCAGTTCGCCTTTGAACTGGGTCTTATCGACAATCCACTCGCTGAAGGTTTCCACGGTGACTTCCAGCGGATCGTGAGTGGCGGAAGCCGACGGCGGAACGATGCGGTCAACGGCGGAATCAACGAAGCCGACGTTGGCTTCAACCCAGGCTTTGTCTTCTTCGGCGAGGGCGTTAAAAACGTGACCCTTCAGCTGGGTGGTGCCGCGGACCATGTTCTCGCAGGCGATGATATTCAGCGGGGCGGTAATCCCCTGCGCCTTACGTTTGGCCAGGCCTTTGGCAATCGCCGGGGCGATGCGTTCCAGCACGACCGGGCCGACGGCGGTGGTCACCAGATCCACGCTGGCAATCAGCTCTACAACTTCGTCGCCGATGCTGCTGACGGCGTCAACGCCGGAAACGGTATCGACCTGCTCATTCTCGCCGACCACATGAACCTGGTAGCTATGACGGGCATTCAGGGCATCGAGCACGACCTGATTTACATCCGCAAACGTCAGCTGTATCCCCGCGTCCGCCAGCAGTTTGCCGATAAAGCCACGACCGATATTACCTGCGCCAAAATGTAATGCTTTCATAGTATTAACCTTCAATTAATGTTTTTACCTGAGAGGGCTGGGGTCAGGCGTTTCCCTCACCCCAACCCTCTCTCCCCACGCATAAGGAGAGAGGGGGGCGTTGCCCGGCGCACCGCCGGGTGACGGATTACGCTTTCAGCAGCGTCAGAACTTCTTCAACGCTGGTGGTTTTTGCCAGACGCTCAATGACCGATTCATCGTCCAGCGCGTTGGTCAGGCTGGTAATCACCTGGATATGCTCGTTATTACGTGCGGCAATACCGATAACCAGGCGAGCCACCTCGTCCTCTTCTTCGCCGAAGCGTACGCCTTCCGGGTACTGGCAGAAGACGATGCCGGTTTTCAGAACGCGATCTTTGGCTTCGATAGTGCCGTGCGGGACCGCGATGGACTCACCCAGATAGGTGGAGGTCAGCTTTTCACGATCCAGCATCGCCTGGACGTATTCCGGCTCAACGTAGCCGCCTTTCACCAGCTGCTCGCCGGCAAACAGAATCGCTTCTTCTTTGGTCGCCGCTTTACGACCGAGGAAGATGTTCTCCGCGCCGAGTTTGAACAGATTGGTGTCAGACGCGTCGAAGCTGTCTTTCAGGCTGTCGCGGACTTTCTCTTCGTTATCCGTGTGGCGCTGCGCCGAAACCAGACGTTCGGTCAGGCTGGTGTACAGGCCGCTGTCGAGGAAGTTGGTCAGCGAAATATGCTGCGCCTGCGGCACCTGACGCATCGCACGCTCGGTCAGGTCGCGGTGGGTGATGACCAGGTCAACATCCGGCGGCAGGTTGTTGATCGCACTGTTAGTCACGGAGATGTTGCTCAGCCCGGCATCCTGCACTTTTTTACGCAGCACGCCTGCGCCCATCGCGCTGGAGCCCATACCGGCATCGCAGGCGACGATGATTTTACGCACGTGGCTCAGGTCGTTCGCGACATCGCCAGCGGCCAGCGGCGTGGCGCCGCCTTTGGACTGCGCTTTCATATCCTGCATGCGACGGGTCGCGGCTTCGATATCATCTTCTTCTTTAACTTTGCTGGTTTTCAGCAGCACGGCTGCGACCACAAAGGAGACGGCCATCGCCGCAATAATCGCCGCGATGTTAGCAAAGTAAGCGCCTTTCGGCGTCATCGCCAGCACGGCGAGGATAGAGCCCGGAGAAGCCGGAGAGACCAGCCCGCCGTTGAGGATAGTCAGGGTGAATACGCCGGTCATCCCGCCGAGGATAACGGCCAGAATCAGACGCGGGTTCATCAGCACGTACGGGAAGTAAATCTCGTGAATACCGCCGAGGAAGTGGATGATTGCCGCACCGCCTGCAGACTGTTTCGCGCTGCCGCGGCCGAAGAACATATACGCCAGCAGGACGCCCATCCCCGGACCCGGGTTAGCTTCAATCAGGAAGAAGATGGATTTGCCCAGCTCGTGGGATTGCTGAATACCCAGCGGCGAGAAAATGCCGTGGTTAATGGCGTTGTTGAGGAACAGGATTTTCGCCGGTTCAACAAAGATAGAGGCCAGCGGCAGCATCTCGTGCGCCACCATGAAGTTAACGCCTGCGGCCAGAATTTTCGACAGGACTTCAACCGCCGGGCCAATGCCGAGGAACGCCAGAATGGCGAGGATCATACCGATGATGCCCGCGGAGAAGTTATTCACCAGCATCTCAAAACCGGATTTGATCTTACCGTCTACCCAGACGTCGAATTTTTTAATTGCCCAGCCGCCCAGCGGACCGGCGATCATGGAGCCGAGGAACATCGGCATATCTGCGCCGACGATAACGCCCATGGTGGTAATCGCGCCGACCACGCCGCCGCGCTCGCCGCCAACCAGCTTACCGCCGGTATAACCGATCAGCAGCGGCAGCAGATAGGTGATCATCGGACCAACCAGCTTCGCCAGCGTTTCGTTCGGTAACCATCCTGTCGGAATGAATAGAGCGGTGATAATACCCCACGCGATAAACGCGCCGATATTTGGCATCACCATATTGCTGAGGAAACGACCAAAGCTTTGCACTTTGATCTTGATATCGGATGACATAAAACACCCCTTCTTCTGTTTTTGCTATCGGCAGGCTGAAAGCCCGAGGCTTGTTGTTAATAAGGCGGCAGAGGTAGCCGGGCCCTGAGTGATAGTGCGAAATCTGGCACTGAATCGTTAAGCTGTCCAGTCGGTGGATTTTTATGTGATTTGGATCACATGAATATAGGGCGATGATAGTCTTTTGTGGTGATCTCCATCACAAAATGGATGTGTAAAAAAACAACAGACCGGGTTTTAAGGGGGGATAATGCATTTTTATGTGATGAAAATCACAAATTTACTTTGACGTTTTGTTATTTGTTTGTGATGTTCATCACAAAATATTTTCACCAGGATTTAGCCCGGTGTGATCTCGCGCAGGTTATGCCGCGTTCCGCTTGCTGATACGTCACTCAGCAACGCAATCGCTTAAAGAACATTTTAGTCGTCAATGGCGAAAATGATACGGGTGAATTATGCTCATTTTGTTGGCCCTTTTTTTCATCCGGCCCGGCACACATCCTGAAAATAATTAGCGTAAATCCGAGGAAATTATGTTTCTCAATTATTTTGCGCTCGGCGTTCTGATCTTTGTATTTCTGGTGATTTTTTATGGAATCATCATTCTCCATGATATTCCTTACCTGATCGCGAAGAAACGTAATCACCCGCATGCCGATGCGATTCACGTCGCGGGCTGGGTGAGCCTTTTTACGCTGCACGTCATTTGGCCGTTTTTATGGATCTGGGCCACGCTTTACCGGCCAGAATGCGGCTGGGGCATGCAGCATCGGCGGGACGAGACGCCGTCTGAGGCGGCGGAAGAGGGGGACGACATCAGCGAACTGCGCCAGCGGGTTATCGCGCTCGAGCAGCAAATAACCGGTCTCAGACCGTCAGCTCAACCTCCTTCGGTGGAGAAATAACTCATGGATCTGCTGATTATTTTGACCTATGTGGCGATTGCCTGGTCGATATTTAAAATATTTAAGATCCCGGTAAATAAATGGACGGTACCCACCGCGGCGCTGGGCGGCGTATTTATTGTTAGCGCGCTTATCTTATTAATGAACTACAACCATCCGTATACCTTTACCGCGCAAAAAGCGGTTATTTCTATTCCTATTACACCGCAGGTTACCGGGGTGGTCAGCAGCGTCACGGATAAAGCAAATCAACGGGTTAAAAAGGGCGAGGTGCTGTTTACCATCGATCCGGTGCGTTATCAGGCGCGGGTGGACCGGCTACAGGCCGACCTTGTTACCGCGCTGCACAGTATCAATACCCTTAAAGCCCAGCTTTCTGAGGCTCAGGCCAACACCACGCGCGTTTCGGCGGAGCGCGACCGTCTGTATAAGGATTATCAGCGCTACCTGAAAGGAAGCCAGGCGCGGGTCAATCCGTTTTCGGAAAGCGATATCGATAATGCCCGGCAAAACTACCTCGCCCAGGATGCGATGGTGAAAGGATCGGTGGCGGAGCAGGCGCAAATTCAGAGCCAGCTCGACAGCATGATAAACGGCGAACAGTCGCAGGTGGTAAGCCTGCGCGCGCAGCTGGCGGAGGCGAAATATAACCTCGAGCAGACGACCGTACGCGCGCCCAGCGACGGGTATATCACCCAGGTGTTAATTCGTCCTGGGACCTATGCCGCCTCGCTGCCGCTGCGTCCGGTGATGGTCTTTATCCCCCAGCAAAAACGGCTGATTGTGGCGCAGTTCCGGCAAAATTCGCTGCTCAGGCTGGAGAAGGGCGACGATGCTGAAGCGGTGTTCAACGCGCTGCCGGGACAGGTCTTTCGCGGCAAGCTGGTGAGCATCCTGCCAGTCGTACCGGGGGGAACATACCAGGCGCAGGGCACGCTGCAGGCGCTGACGGTGACGCCGGGCACCGACGGCGTGCTGGCGACCATTGAGCTGGAGCCCGATGCCGCCGTAGACGCCCTGCCTGACGGCATTTACGCCCAGGTGGCGGTCTACTCCGATCATTTCACCCACGTTTCGGTGATGCGCAAGGTGCTGCTGCGGATGACCAGCTGGATGCACTATCTCTATCTGGACCATTAGCGGGGTCGGTCCGGCATGAGGTGATTTCTCTCTCTGCTATTTGCCTGCGCCTGCGCCATACTTACTACTTTGTTGGCGAAAGGAGCAGGCAATGAAACTGATCGGCAGCTACACCAGTCCCTTTGTGCGCAAAATTTCCGTCATACTGCTGGAAAAAGCGATTCCCTTCGAGTTCGTCAACGAATTCCCTTACCACGAGACCAACGGCGTGGCGCAGTACAATCCGCTGGGAAAAGTCCCCGCGCTGGTCACCGACGACGGTGAATGCTGGTACGACTCGCCCATTATTGCGCAATATCTGGAGCTGCTCGGCATCGCGCCGGATATGCTGCCTGCGGCGCCGAAGGCTGCGCTGAAATTGCGTCAAATTGAAGCGCTGGCTGATGGCGTGATGGAGGCTGCGCAAACGCTGGTACGGGAGAAAACGCGCCCGGCGGCCCAGCAGTCGGAAAGCGAACTGCTGCGCCAGCGTGAAAAAATTGCGCGCGGGCTTGATGCGCTGGAAGGGTATGCCAGTGACGGGACATTACGTCCTGATGAGGTTAATCTGGCAACCATTTCCGCAGCCTGCGCCATTGCTTATCTCAATTTCCGCCGCGTCGCGCCGGGCTGGTGCGCCACCCGACCGAAGCTGGTGCGCCTGGTGGATTCTCTCTTTCAACGCGCCAGCTTTGCGCGCACTGAACCGCCGGTGAGTTGACCCAGACAGGTAACAGTTTTTGCGCGGAGGCATTACAATTGCTGCTCATTTGTTGACTCCCTCTCCCGTCGGGAGGGGGGAAAATAGGTTCATTCATGACTAGCGAAATTCGTGCGCTTTATACCCGGCTTCCGGCCATCGACCGTTTACTCCGCGACCCCGCATTTTCACCGCTGTTGATGCAATACGGTCACGCCCAGACGGTGGCGCAGCTGCGTCAGATGCTGGACGAGGCGCGGGAATACATCCGCCTGAACCAGACGCTGCCGGACTGGTGCGAAGCATGGCTAATGGAGACCTCGCGTCGTTTGACGCAGCGACAGCAGAGCGCGCTGCGCCCGGTGTTCAATCTGACCGGTACCGTGCTGCACACCAACCTTGGGCGGGCGATTCAGGCGGAAGCGGCGGTAGAGGCGGTGACCCAGGCGATGCGCGCGCCGGTGACGCTGGAATACGATCTTGACGATGCCGGACGCGGCCACCGCGATCGCGCGCTGGCCGACCTGCTTTGCCAGATCACCGGCGCGGAAGACGCCTGTATCGTCAACAATAACGCGGCGGCGGTGCTGCTGATGCTGGCGGCAACCGCCGGCGGCAGTGAGGTGGTGGTGTCGCGCGGCGAGCTGGTGGAGATCGGCGGCGCGTTTCGTATTCCCGACGTGATGCGCCAGGCGGGCTGCGTTCTGCATGAAGTCGGGACCACTAACCGCACCCACGCGAAAGATTATCGTCAGGCGGTGAATGACAATACCGGCCTGCTGATGAAGGTGCACACCAGCAACTACAGTATTGAGGGCTTTACTAAAGCGGTCGATGAAGCGGCGCTGGCGGAGATTGGCCGCGAACTCAATATCCCGCTGGTGGCCGATCTCGGCAGCGGCTCGCTGGTGGATTTAAGCCAGTACGGCCTGCCGAAAGAGCCGATGCCGCAGGAGATGATTGCCGCCGGCGTCAGCCTGGTGAGCTTCTCCGGCGATAAACTGCTGGGCGGCCCGCAGGCGGGAATTATCGTCGGTAAAAAAGCGCTGATCGCGCGTTTGCAGAGCCATCCGCTTAAGCGCGCCCTGCGGGCGGATAAAATGACCCTCGCGGCGCTGGAGGCCACGCTGCGCCTCTATCTGCATCCGGAAAAGCTGGCCGCTGAACTGCCGACCCTGCGTCTGCTGACTCGCCAGGCGGACGAGATCCGCCTGCAGGGCGAGCGCATGCGGGCCGCGCTGGCTGCACATTATGCTGATTTTGACCTGCGGGTCGAGCCATGCCTGTCGCAGATCGGCAGCGGCTCGCTGCCGGTGGACCGCTTGCCCAGCGCGGCGTTGACGTTGACTCCGCGCGATGGGCGCGGCAGTCGGCTGGAAGCTCTGGCGGCACGCTGGCGTCAGTTGCCCGTGCCGGTTATTGGCAGGATCTACGATGGCCGCCTGTGGCTGGACCTGCGCTGTCTTGAGGATGAATCCCGGTTTATGGAGATGTTATTGAGATGATTATTGCCACCGCCGGACACGTTGACCACGGCAAAACCACGCTGCTGCAGGCGATTACCGGTATCAACGCCGATCGCCTGCCGGAAGAGAAAGCGCGCGGGATGACTATCGACCTCGGCTACGCCTACTGGCCGCAGCCCGACGGGCGGGTGCTGGGTTTTATCGACGTTCCCGGCCACGAAAAGTTTTTGTCCAATATGCTGGCCGGCGTCGGCGGTATCGATCACGCGCTGCTGGTGGTGGCCTGCGATGATGGCGTGATGGCGCAAACCCGCGAACATCTGGCGATCCTCCAGCTTACCGGGCAGCCAACGCTAACCGTGGCGCTGACCAAAGCGGACCGCGTAGAAGCGGCGCGGATTGAGGAGGTGGAGGCGGAAATCGACGCGGTGCTGGCGGAGTTCGGCTTTACCGGCGCGACCCTGTTTGCCGTCGCGGCGACGGAAGGACGGGGCATCGCCGAGCTGCGCGAGCATCTCCTGCAGCTCTCCGCGCGCCCGCGCCCGCAGCATCAGCGCTTTCGCCTGGCCATCGACCGGGCATTTACCGTCAAAGGCGCGGGGCTGGTGGTTACCGGGACCGCGTTATCCGGCGAGGTCAACGTTGGCGATACGCTGTGGCTGACCGGCGTGGATAAACCGATGCGCGTGCGCGGTTTGCACGCGCAGAATCAGCCGGTTGAGCAGGCCTGGGCCGGCCAGCGCATTGCCCTGAATATTGTCGGCGATGCGCAAAAAAAGGAGCTCAACCGCGGCGACTGGCTGCTGGCGGTACCGCCGCCGGAAGCCTCTGAGCGGGTCATCGTTGAACTGCAGTGCCATACGCCGCTTAGCCAGTGGCAGCCGCTGCATATCCACCACGCCGCCAGCCATATTACCGGCCGCGTGTCGCTGCTCGAAGGCGCGCTGGCGGAGCTGGTTCTCGATACGCCGCTGCGGCTGGCGGATAACGACCGTCTGGTGCTGCGCGATATTTCCGCGCGCCTGACGCTGGCCGGTGCGCGAGTGGTGACCCTCAATCCGCCGCGCCGGGGCAAGCGTAAGCCGGAGTATTTACAGTGGCTGCACGCGCTGGCCGCCGCGCAGGGCGATGACGTCCAGGCGCTGGATATTCACCTTCAGCGCGATGCGGTGCGCCTCGATGATTTCGCCTGGGCGCGTCAGCTCAGCCGCGATGGCCTCAACGCGCTGATTCACCGCCCTGACTATCTGCAGGCGGGAAATAGCCTGCTGAGCGCCCCGCTCGCCGCGCGCTGGCAGCGGAAGCTGCTCGATGCCCTAGCGCGCTATCACGATCAGCATCGCGATGAGCCAGGACCGGGCCGCGAACGCCTGCGGCGTATTGCGCTGCCGATGGAAGATGAAGCGCTGGTGCTGCTGTTGATTGAGCAGATGCGCGAAAGCGGCATTGTTCACAGCCACCACGGCTGGCTGCATCTGCCGGAGCATAAAGCGGGCTTTACCGACGAGCAGCAGGCCATCTGGCAGCGGGTTGCCGGGCTGTTTGCCGATGAGCCATGGTGGGTGCGCGATCTGGCGCGGGAAGCCAACGTAGAAGAGTCGTTAATGCGGGCGGTATTACGCCAGGCGGCGCAGCAGGGGATGATTACCGCGATCGTGAAAGATCGCTACTATCGCAACGATCGGATTGTGGCGTTTGCCAAAATGATCCGCGATCTGGATCTGGAAAGGGGCTCAACCTGCGCGGCGGATTTCCGCGATACGCTGAACGTCGGGCGCAAGCTGGCGATTCAGATCCTCGAATATTTCGACCGCATCGGTTTTACCCGCCGTCGCGGCAACGATCATATTCTGCGCGATAAGGCCTTGTTCCTTTAGAATCAGCAGGTTGTCCCGGGTCGCGGCGCGAACGCCTTACCCGGGCTACGATAACGCACAAACCTTGTAGCCCCGGTAAGCGCAGCGCCACCGGGGAATGTTCACACTTACGCTTCCGTCTCGTTCACCCAGATACGCATCTCGCCTTCGCCGCGGTTGGCCCAGCTAAACCACGGAATAAAGGTTAATACTTGCGGCTGACGGGAGGACGGCGCGCGGTCATAGTGCCATAGGGCCTGGTTTTCGGCATCTTCCGCCGTTTGCTTATAGCCCGGCGCCTGGAGAAGTATCTTGCGGGCAAAAATCCCTTTGCCTTCGACAGCGCTAAACCGGGCGTCGCGCGGCAGCTGCAGGTTATGCAATTGCTCGCCGTTATCCGCCTGCTCCAGGCAGTAAACCAGCGGACCGCGCTGGACGGCGACCTGGCCTGCCTGGTGGCGCACCAGCGGGTTACCGTAAATGCGGCGCACCGGCATCGGCAGGGTTAACTGTAGCGTGTCGCCCTCCTGCCAGAGATGGCTGATGTGCAGATACCCTTTGCGCACGTCCTGCGTAACCGGCGCGCCGTTGAGCGTGACCTGCGGCTTATCGCACCAGTCCGGCAGGCGCAGCGCCAGGGTATGATTAACCGGTGAAGATGAATCGATGACTATCTTCACCTGTTCCTGCCACGGATAGTTGCCGCTGATGCGCAGGCGTAGCGCCGCATTGCCCACCGGGATCTCCACGCTGTTGCCGACATACAGGTTGATGTACAGGGCGTCGTCGTGCGGCGTGTAGATATAGTGCCCCAGCGAGGTCAGCACCCGTGCGATATTCGGCGGGCAGCAGGCGCAGCCGAACCAGCGCTGACGGACGGGCTTAACGTGATCGTAAATATGGTTGAATTTTAAGGAGTTTGGATGCACTTCCAGCGGATTGACGTAGAAGAAGTGCTTGCCGTCGAGCGCCATTCCACCCAGCACGGTGTTATACAGCGCGCGCTCCATCACGTCGGCATATTGGCTGTCGGCTTCCATCTCCAGCATCCGGCGGGCAAACATCATCAGGCCAATGGAAGCACAGCTTTCGGCATAGACCGTGTCGTTTGGCAGGTCATAGTCGCTGCTGAAGGCCTCCCCGCTGCTCTGCGAACCGATTCCGCCGGTGATATACAGCTGACGCCGGGCCATATTTTTCCACAGGCGCAGGCAATCCCGGCGCTTGCCCTCGTCCTGACTTAAACGGGCGAGGTGGGCAACGCCGGTCATCAGATAGACGAAACGCACCGCGTGGCCGATGGCGACCGGCTGTTCGGAAATCGGCTGATGCGCCTGGCTGTAGGGTTTATCCATCACCATCCACGCCGGACCGTAGGTGTTCCAGTAGGAGGTTTTGCCGCGCTTCTCATATTCGATATCGTAAAAATGCGGCTGCGTTCCGCGCGCCTCAACGAAGTAGTTCACCAGGGCGATATAGCGCGGCTCCTGAGTGACGTCATACAGGCGCATTAACGCCAGCTCGATTTCCGGATGGCCAGGGTAGCCGTGCAGCTGGTTATCTCCGGGGCCAAACACGCTATCGATGTGGTCGGCGAGGCGGCAGACGACATCCAGCAGACGACGTTTGCCGGTGGCCTGGAAGAAGGCGACACCCGCTTCAATCATGTGCCCGGCGCAGTACAGTTCGTGGCATTCGGCGAGGTTGGTCCAGCGCTCCTCTGGCGCTTTGACCGTGAAATATGTATTCAGATAGCCATCTTCACACTGGGCGGCCGCGACCAGTTCAATCACCTCATCGGCGGTTTTTTCCAGCCCGGCGTCCGGCTTCTGACACAGCGACCAGGCCACCGCCTCCAGCCATTTCGCCACGTCGCTGTCCTGAAAGACCATGCCGTAGAATTCGCCCTCCTGTCGCCCGGCGGCGATGCGGAAGTTCTCTATCGCATGGCTCGGGTCCGCCTCCTCGATACGGTCGTTCAGCGCATCCCACTGATAAGGGATCACCACATCGCGCACCAGCTGCTGGTACTGGCCGAGGAACGGGTCGTTGATTTTCAGTTTGTGCAGATCGACTTCCATAACAGACATGGCGGACTCCTTAAGGCTGAACATGACGCGTACGCAGATCGCTGGCGATGCGCGCCATCATCGGATTGTTGAGCTTGCAGGCGCGAATGGAAAAGGCCAGCAGCAGATGGAACAGGGCGGGCAGCAGGGTCTCCATGGAGGCGATACCCGCCAGTGATGATGCCGTTTGGTTTTCTACGCCCGGCTGATAGGCCACGTAGATAAACACGAGGCTGATAATGCCGGCGCTGGAGGCCCACGCCAGCTTGATAAAGAACAGGTTAAAGGCGAAGTTCATCCCGGAAGAACGCACGCCGGTTTTCCATTCGCCGTAGTCGTCGGAGAAGGCCATCAGCGAAAAGTGCAGCGGCAGGGTAAAGCCGAGAATAATGCCGTTGCCGAGGATGACGACTAGCCACAGGGTCTGGTACGCCTGCCCGGTTGGCAAAAACCACATCGCCACGGCCAGCGCGGCCAGCGCCAGGTTGGTATAGTAGTAGAGTTTGACGGTATCAAAGCGGCGCGAGAGCAGGTTGATGATGACGGAACCCGCAATCGAGGCGAAGGTTACCATGGTGAAGAATAGCGAGGTGTAGCCGGTGGAGCCGCCCAGCACGTAGGTGATGAAGTACATGTAGCCGCCGCCGCGGATATTGAAGACGTTGATGAGCAGAAATGACATCACCAGCATCAGCAGCAGCTGGTCGTTTTTACGCAGCCCGGCGATGTGCTCGCGCAGGGTAAATTTCCCCATGACATCCAGCGAGACGCGTTCGCGAACCCAGAAGAAGCAGCACAGGAACATCGCCACCGCGATGGTGCAGAGTACGCCGACGCCGTACTGATACCCCTGTGCGGTATCGCCCTGGCCGAGCGCTTTTACCATCCACGGCAGCCCAACGGAGACTAAGAATCCCGCCACGCCGCACAGGACAAAGCGCCATGCCTGGCACGAGATAACCTCGCTATGACGCGTGGTCATCGTGTTGATCAGCGCGCAGTAGGGGACGTTTATCGCGGTGTAGCTCACCGACAGCAGCAGATAGGTGCCGAACGCCCAGGCGATTTTTACCCCCATGCTGGCGTCGGGCACGGTAAACGTCAGGACGCCGATAACGCCGATCGGCACGGCAATCCACAGCTGCCAGGGACGAAAGCGTCCCCAGCGGCTCTGGGTACGGTCGGCCAGCACGCCCATAATCGGGTCGGAAACGGCGTCGAAAACGCGCAGGGCCAGAAACAGGGTCCCGACCAGCGCGGGCGTCAGGCCGAAGACATCGGTATAGAAAAAAGTTAAAAAGTTCATGATCAGGCAGGTAATCACCGTCCCGCCCGCGTCGCCCAATCCGTAGCCTATTTTTTCCCGAAGGGATAATTTGTCGTCCTGGGCACGCTGTGCCAAATCAGTTGTGGTAATCGGAGCCGAAGTCATAAATAACTCCCGGAGATGATGTGCGAATAATATCCCGCTGAAGCGCGGGCTTTAATTGTGTTATTTGCAAATTACGTTATTTATTCTGCACTAAATGTTGAGGGCAACAAGGGAAGGAAAAAGTATAAAAAGAGGACGATTCCGACCTGATGGTAAAAATGTGATTTCGATCCAGCGGGCGGCTATTTTATCGTGAATAATCAAAGATAACAGGGGTTATTGGTGCTATTAAAAGCGGAATATTGAATGTCTATGCTTGAATTGTCCATGTCACTTCCGATTAAGGTGCAAAATGGTGGATTGTTTATTTCCCGAGGCATCGGCAGCCATCCGGCTCGTCAGCTTCACTCCTGGGAAATAATCTTTGTGGAAAAAGGAACATTAACGATCCGCGAAAACAACGAGATTTTTAGCGTCAACGCCGGGGAAAGTTTATTGCTCTGGCCGCGGCGTTTACACGTCGGAATCGGGCAATTTCCGGCAGATTTAAAATTCTACTGGCTGCATTTTGAAGTGACCTCAGGTGAAAACGTTTCGCTGCCTGAGGCGCTGCTGTCGATTCCGCAGCACACGCGCGTCAGCGAGCCGCAGTATATTATTTCGTTGTTCCGCCAATTCTTACGCGAGCAGGAAAATATTCATCGTAGCGTGGCGCTGGAGCTGATCCTGCTGCTGATTCTGCAGCAAGTTTCGGCGGCAGCGGGCGAACAGCCCGCCGACAGCCCCGGCAACGCGCTGGCGTGGAGAGCGCAGCAAATCATTCGTACCCGGTTTCATTTGCCCCTTTCCGCATCCACGCTGGCGCAGGAGCTGCACTGCAACGCCGATTATCTGGGGCGGATTTATCGCCATGTTTTCCGGCTGACCTTAACCGAAGCGCTGCACCGTCAGCGGGTGAGGGCGGCGGAAAAGCTGCTTATCAGCGATTCCCTGTCGCTCACCGAGGTGGCGATGAAATGCGGATTTAACGATGTCGGCTATTTTCGCAAGATTTTCCGTAAGCATACTAGCCTGACGCCCGCGGCGTGGAAGCGTCGTTACTGCAAGGAACATATTAATTCGGCGTAGGGTTGATGGGTTTTCCCGCCGGGGACGAGCAGCCCGGACAGATGCGCAGCATCGCCTCCGGGAAAATTCTGCAACATCCTGCACGCTTCCCCCGGGGGCGGCGCAAAGCGCCTGCCCGGGCTACGGGACCGCAGACCGCCCGTAGCCCGGATAAGGCGTTAGCCGCCATCCGGGAGTCCCGCGGTGTTAGTTTTGCCCGTAATAGGCATTCGCGCCGTGTTTACGCAGGTAGTGTTTATCGAGCAGTTCAGACTGCATATCCGGCAGCTGTGGCGCCAGCTGGCGCGAGAACAGGCCCATATAGGCGCACTCTTCAAGTACCACGGCGTTATGTACGGCGTCGGCCGCATCTTTACCCCAGGCAAACGGGCCGTGCGAATGGACTAATACCGCCGGGATTTGCGCCGGATCCAGCCCGCGCTGTTCAAAGGTTTTGATAATCACTTCGCCGGTCTGATACTCATACTCCCCGTTAATCTCCTCAACGGTCATCGGCCGGGTGCAGGGGATGGCGCCATAAAAATAGTCGGCGTGGGTGGTGCCCCAGGCGGGGAGATCGAGACCGGCCTGCGACCAGATCGTCGCATGGCGGGAGTGGGTATGCACGATCCCGCCGATCTGCGGATAGCGACGATAAAGGGCCAGATGCGTTGGCGTATCCGAAGAGGGTTTTTTACCGCCTTCAACGATCTTACCGCTGGCGATCTCGACGACCACCATATCGTCGGCGGTCATCACCTCATATTCGACGCCGGAGGGCTTAATGACCATCAGACGGCGCGTTTCATCCACCGCGCTGACGTTGCCCCAGGTAAAGGTGACCAGCCGGTGCGCCGGGAGCGCCAGGTTTGCCGCCAGTACCTCGGCTTTCAGTTGCTCTAACATGTGAAACCTCCTTCCTGCATCCGTGATTCAATCCAGCGCCGGGCCTGGATAATCTCCAGCACTGGTTCGCTGGCCTTCTCCGTCCACATCTCAATCAGAAACGAACCGCGGTAGTTCAGCTCATGCAGCGTCTTAAAGATGCCGACAAAATCAACGCATCCTTCACCGAACGGCACGTCGCGGAACTGGCCCGGGCTATCGTCGGTCACGGGCAGCGTGTCCTTCAGGTGGATGGCGGCGATACGATCGATACCCAGTTTCAGCTCGGCGGTGACGTCGTTCCCCCAGGCGCTGAGGTTGCCGACGTCCGGATAGACGGTAAACCACGGTGACGAAAGCCTCTCGTCCCACTTTTTCCATTTGCTGATGGAGTTCATAAAGGCGGTGTCCATGATCTCCACCGCCAGCATCACCTGCGCGGCGGCGGCCTGTTCTACCGCCCAGGCCAGCCCTTCGGCAAAACGCTGCCGGGTGCCTTCATCGTGCTCTTCGTAATAGACGTCGTAACCCGCCAGCTGAATAGTACGAATCCCCAGATCGCGCGCCAGGCGGATGGCTTTGGTCATAATCTCCCGCGCCCGCTCGCGTACCGCCTCGTCGCGGCTGCCAAAGGGGAAACGGCGATGGGCGGACAGGCACATTGAGGGAATAGCGACGCCGGTTTCCAGCATCGCGCTCACCAGCGATGCCCGCTGGGCCGATGTCCACTCCAGGCGCGAAAGGCGTTCGTCGGTCTCGTCCACCGACATTTCGACAAAATCAAAACCGCAGCTTTTGGCCAGCACCAGCCGTTCAGGCCAGCTGAGATCCTTCGCCAGCGCTTTTTCATAAATACCTAACGGGTGGTTACGCATGCTGTTCTCCCCAGATAGCGTCGATTTGCGCGTGGAATTCGGCGGCAACCCGTGCCGGATGGGCAGCGCCTGCCAGCGCGCGCCCGGCAATAAACGCTTTGACGTTGATATCTTTGAACAGCGGCAGATCGGCCGGGGTAATCCCGCCGGTGATCGATAGCTCAAGGCCAATGTCGGAGAGCGCTTTCATGCGCGCCAGATCCGCCTCCCCCCACTGCTGCCCGCTGGCCTGGGCATCGCGCCCGCGATGGTAAATCGCCTGATGGACGCCGGTACGGTACCAGGCGCGGGCGTCATCCAGCGTCCAGTTGCCGAACAGCTCCATCTGAATTTCACCGCCGCAGGCCTGGGCCACGGCGTGGCCTTTCTCGACCGTAGCGAGCGGCGCGGCGCAGATGATGGTCATCCAGTTGGCGCCAGCGCCAAAGGCCTGCTGCGCCAGGGTTTCACCGGCGTCGGCGACTTTCCAGTCGGCGACGATGATCTTCTGCGGACACTGGGCGCGCAGGGCTGTAACTGCGTTAAGCCCCTCGGTCAAACAGAGGATGGTCCCCGCCTCCACGATATCAACGTGATCCTGTAGCAGGGCGACATCGCGCTGCGCAGCCTGAAGGCTGGTGTGGTCCAGCGCCAGCTGCAGTAATGGTCGGCTCATAATGCGTGCTCCTTAATACGGGCGTGATAGCCCTGTAGTGCTTCAATCAAATCCTGGTAGTGGCGGTATTTGCGCTGATAGCGCGCGTGGGCGGTCATATCGGGCAGCAGCGTGCGTACCGGGTGCTGCCGGGCGCGCCGGGCTTCGCTAAAGCTGCGGTATACGCCGGTGCCGACGCGCGCCGCGAGGGCGGCGCCAAAGCAGCCGGTCTCTTCCACCTGCGGCAGTTCAACGCGTAAGCCGCTGACGTCCGCCAGCATTTGCATCCAGACGTCGGAGTGCGCCGGGCCGCCGGTGACGCGCAGGGCCTGAACGCTTGTAAAGCGTTCGCGCATACGGTTGAGATGGGTCATATGGCTGAATACCACGCCTTCATAAACCGCCTGCAGCAGGTGCGCGCGGGTATGCAGCGCCTGCATGCCGTAAAAGCCGCAGGTCATCTCCAGCCCGGCGTTGCTACCGTAGAGAAACGGCAGAAAAAACAGCTCGCTCCCGGCTTTCGGCAAACTGGCTACGGCCTGATTGATCTCATCAAACGAGAGATCGCCCCACTGGGCGGTAAACCATTCGAGGTTGCCGGATGAGGTCGGGCTGGCTTCGTGAACGATATACTGGCCGTCATTGACGTAGCGGCCATAGACGTAAGGGTGAGCCTCATGTTCGCGCAGACCGTGAGCGATACCGCTGGTGACGGCCCAGGTTCCCATCACCGCATTGAGGGTCGACTCATCCTCAATCCCGGCGCAAAGGGCGGTGGAGACCACGTCAAACAGGCCGCCAACGACGGGAGTACCCGCCGCCAGACCGGTTAAAGCGGCTGCCTGAGCGGTGATCTCCCCGCATATTTCGGCTGACCCTACAACGGGGGGCAGCGCGCTATCCACTTCGCCGATCCCCAGCCATTGGGTCAGACACGGGTCGTACTGGCCCGTGGACATGTTGTAGAGGTTGGACTCGGAGATGTTGCTCTCCTCGCAGCCTTTCACGCCGGTTAGGCACCAGCGCAGATAGTCATGCCCCATCATCACGCAGCCAATTTGCGCGTAGCGCTGGGGGTCATTCTCTTTGACCCAGCGCAGCAGAGAAGCCGGATGCCCGGTCCATAGCGTCTGGCGGGTAACGGGATAGAGCCGTTCGGGAATACGGTCCCGCTGCCAGCGCTGAACGATATTCAGCGCCCGACGATCGGAGGAGAGGATGGCGTTACCCAGCGGCCGATCCTGCTTATCGAGGAGGAAGAGGCCCTTACCCTGAGCGGAGATGCCCACGCCTTTAATCTGTTCACCGGATACCCCTGCCCGTTGTAATAGTTCGGCAATGGTTGCCGCGCAGTGTTGCCAGAGCTGATGCATGTCGCGTTCGGCGTAACCCGGCAGGGGCGACATCGTCTGTAGCGCTTGCCGCACAATGCCATGTTCATGACCTTCGGCATCATATAAACCGGCTTTCAGATACGTGCCGCCACAATCAATACCCAGCCAGAAGGCCTGTTTCTTGCTCATCTTTCGCATCTCATTCTTGCCGGGAGGACCCGGCATATTTCGCAGGCCCGGCAGGCGCAGCGCCGCCGGGCTCGATTTTACGCAGTGCGTTTATGTGGGTTTATCGTCTTTACCGGCGCAGCACCGGCATCGCATTTCGCCGGCAGCAGCAGCGCCATCAGCGCGGCCAGCGCCAGGGAGATCGCCAGGCAATAAACGCCGGCGTCTTTGCTGTACAGCGTGATCAGAACCCCGACCGCATAAGGGCCACAAAATCCGCCGAGGTTGCCAAGCGCGTTGATAACCCCGCGCGCGCCGCCCGCCATTTCAGCGCTGAACAGACGTGCCGGGATGGTCCAGAACACGCCAGCCGCCGATTGCAGGAAGAATCCGCAGCCGACCAGCGCGGCATAGGAGAGCCATATTTGATTTTTCAGCGCCACCGACAGGAACATGCACAGAGCGAAGCCAATCAGCGGCAGGCAGACGAACAGCTTGCGTTTACCGGTTCGGTCTGAAAGAGAAGAGAACAGGAACATCCCGGCAATGGCGCCGACGTACGGCAGAATGGCGAGCATCCCGACCTGCCCCATGCTGCTGTGGGTTAATTCTTTCAGAATGGTGGGCAGCCACAGGGTGTAGCCGTAAATGCCGGTCTGGTAGAAGAAGTTCAGGGCGATAAGCTGCCACATGGTTTTGTCGGAGAGAACGGCGCTCAGAGAGGCGTTTTTCACCTCGGTGCCGGCAATGGCCCGTTGCTCTGCGGCCAGCGTCTCGACCAGATAGTTCTGCTCTGCTTTAGAGATCCAGCGCGCTTCCTGCGGACGGTCATAGATGGTGTAGGCCCACAGAACCAAAACAACCAGCGAGAGCAAACCTTCGATAATAAACAGCCAGCGCCAGTCGAGAACCGTGATAATCCAGCCTGAGAGCGGGGCGGTGATAATCCCGGCAATCGGCACGAACATAATGACAATCGCGTTGGCGCGACCGCGTTCCGCATCAGGGAACCAGTTACTGATCATGGTGAGAACAACCGGCAGCATGCCGCCTTCCGCCACGCCTAGTAAGAAGCGCAGGGCCAGCAGCTGGTACTGATTGGTAATTAACCCCGTCAGTACGGAGATAACCGCCCAGGCGACCAGCGACCAGCCGATAAATTTCTTACCGCTGCCGTGAACGGCAATTTTCCCGCCGGGAACCTGTAAAAATAGATAACCGATAAAGAAAATACCGCCCGCCAGCCCCGCCATGGTGGCGGAAATACCTAAGTCGGCGTCCATGCCGCCGGGCATGGCAAAGGCAATATTGACCCGGTCCATATAAGAAATAATACAGGTGATCAGTATTGGGGGAATAATTCTTAACCAGCGCTGGCGCGGTATATCTTTGGGTGTAGAGTTAGAGGTTATATTCATCTTTATAGTCTCGTAATATTAAAAAATATTCTGGCGATGAAGGTGGTTATTATTATTGTGCTTGTTTTAGCGCTGAGATGCCGTCGCGTAATATCGCGATGCGATGGTCAACGTTTGCGCTGGCAGTGATTTCCAGTAATTTGATACCTGAGAATTGCAGGGGATCGGCTCCTGAGCAGGCAAATAATTCACGGGCGTGGTCGGTGGTCATCAGGCCCTGCGGGCAGAAAGGCGCGAACGGCGCGTGTAAATCCTGCCATTCGCCGTACTCGCCGGTTTGCGTCGTGCCGGAAAACATCAGCGCGCCGAGCTTCCCTGCCCGTTTTGCCTGCTGCGTATGGGTGAGCGGTAGAACGGTATTCCGCCCTTCAATAGCAGAGCGCGCCCAGTTGATACAGATGCTGATGTCGTAGTCGGCAATGGCTTCCAGCACGTTTTCTAACGGCAAAAATCCTTTGCGTGGCGCGGTGCCGGTCATCGCGTCGCAGTGCTCCAGCACCAGCTCGCAGGACCAGTCCCAGCGGGTAATCTCTTTTAATGAACGGGCAAAGGCGTCGGTCGCCTGAGCCACGTTGGCATTGCCCGCCAGCGGGGCGGCGTGAAGCTCAAGGGCAATGACCTTTCCGGCGGTCTTACCATTGATTTTAGCGATCTTCTGCTGCAGGTGACGATAGTACTCCACGCAGGCTTTGCGCTGCTCTTCGTTGCTGGATGCCAGCCCAAAGCCGCCGTTTTCACCGCGGCGGCGCATGGTTTCCATGATGGCGGTAACGACAATCTGCCAGTGTCCCGGGGTATGGCGCAATAACCACTCGTCGCCGAGCGGATGAAGATGTTCAAGGCAGGGTTGCTCCAGCCCGCGAATATCCGGGGTGTCGGAGAGCTGCCGCCAGAATTCCGTCTCTTCCTCTTCACTCTTTTGGTGAAATGAGGGTGCACAGGGGTACGCACCGATAATGTAACCGGTATTATTCGAATTCATTTTGTGCTCCTTATTATAAAACTGAAATAGCGACCTTAACGACTATTTTGCGGATCGGGGTGGCTACAGTTTTATTACATCCAGGACGATGCACATCTTGCGGGAAAAATATCGCATAGTTGCCTGGCGTCATTTCAAAGAACGATTCATGTTCGCTGTCGTGATAGAAAATAATATCGCGCTGTTCTAACAACGATTCGCTGATTTGATTATTGCCGGTATCAATGGCGATACCGATTTTTTCTTCACCCCACGCCAGAAACTGGATATCCAGATAGCGACGGTGAACCTCCGGACGATTGTCAGCGGCATCGCGGGTGGTTAAGTCAATAACCTGCGCGAAGATGTTCTTGCCGTCGATTTCCACGACGCCGGGTTCCAGCGCGTGAAAATCCGTCGTGCGCAGGAAATCAAGCGCCTGTTCAATGGCCGCGGGCAGACGACACGGATTCGGTTGAGCAATATGGCCGAAAATCATGGGTGAGCTCCTTACAGCGCCTGAATTTTGGCCCATACGCTGTCATCGACGGTAATACCGTTGCGGCGGTTTTCATCCAGCAGTCGGGTAAATTCATGGCCGGGCAGGCGGACCGCCACATTTTCATCGGCGCGTTCGGCGGTGGTGATGAAATCCATAATTCGCTGCAGCTTGGCGTCGCGGGTTGAGCCATCGATCAGCTTATCCACTTCTATGGCGATGAAGATCTGCGAAACGCCATATTCATCGCTGTTTTCCTGAGTCACTTCGGCAACGGAAGAGCCGTTGGAAAGCAGGGTGGCAATCATATCCAGCACGATCGACAGGCCGGAACCTTTCCAGTAGCCCATCGGCAAAATACGGCGGTTTTTCTCGATAACCCCCGGTTCTTTGGTCAAATGACCTTCATCGTCGAATCCGCCGTCCACGGGCAGCTCGCGGCCGGCAAGGCGGTTAACTTCCAGCATGCCGTAGGAGAACATCGACATCGACATATCCACCATGGTGATCGGCGTTGACGGAATGGCGACGATCAGCGGATTGGTACCGATACGGCACTCCTTAGCGCCCCATGGCGGCATAACGGCGATGGAGTTGGTCCAGCAGATGCCGATGTAGCCTTTTTCCGCCGCCTGCCAGCCATAGCTGCCGCCGCGCATCCAGTGGTTGGCGTTACGTAACGCCACAAGGCCGATACCGTGATCGGAAGCCAGTTCGATGGCCCGGTCCATCATCTTTTTCGCCGTCAGGTTGCCGATGGAGCGCTGGGCATCCCACTGTTCGATAGCGCCTAGGCTGGTCACCCGCTGCGGTTTAGCCTCGGGGATGATGTCGCCGTTGTCCAGCTGCTGGATGAAGCGAGGAAAGCGGTTCACGCCGTGAGAATAGACGCCGGATTCGGTGGTGCGGGCAAACATTTCTGCGCAGGCATCGGCGGTTTCTGCGGCGATACCCCGCGCCAGCAGTACTCGATTGAATGCCTCTTTTAACTGCTCAAACGTTACTTTCATTCCTGTTTCCCTGGTCAGAGTTGATCGCTTTTTTATCTCTAAATTTCACTATGCGAAATCTGATTTCAAATATAGCGATCAATTTTTATCAGATCAACGGGCAGCGTTATTTTTAAAAATCATAAAAATCATAAAGTTGTGTTTTTTCGGTTCAGATCGTGAACTGAAACACACTTTGCGCTACCATCTGAACGCGACAAAAACGGGGAGCGGAAACGATGGGCACAAAAGAGAGCGATATAACGCAAGACAAAGAGAGGCCTGCCGGAAGCCAGAGCCTTTTTCGTGGGTTGATGCTGATTGAGATCCTGAGTAATTACCCAAACGGATGCCCGCTGGCGCATCTGTCGGAACTGGCGGGCCTGAACAAAAGCACCGTTCATCGCTTATTGCAGGGGCTGCAATCCTGCGGCTACGTGACGCCAGCCCCGGCGGCGGGGAGCTATCGTCTGACGACAAAGTTTATCGCCGTTGGCCAAAAGGCTTTGTCGTCGCTCAATATCATCCACGTCGCGGCGCCGCATCTTGAGGCGCTCAACCTGGCCACCGGCGAGACGGTGAACTTCTCCAGCCGTGAAGATGACCACGCTATCCTGATTTATAAGCTGGAGCCGACCACCGGCATGCTGCGTACGCGCGCCTATATTGGCCAGCATATGCCGCTGTACTGCTCGGCAATGGGCAAGATTTATATGGCGTTTGGCCATCCTGACTACGTTGAGAGCTACTGGAATTCACACCAGGATATTATTCAGCCGCTGACCCGGAATACCATTACCGGCTTACCTGCGATGCATGATGAGCTGGCGCAGATCCGCGAGCGTAATATGGCGATGGACAGGGAAGAGAACGAGTTGGGCGTGTCCTGCCTGGCGGTCCCGGTTTTCGATATTCATGGACGCGTGCCTTATGCCATTTCTATCTCCTTATCAACATCGCGCCTCAAGCAGGTAGGAGAGAAGAATTTACTCAAGCCGCTGCGCGATACGGCAGAGGCGATTTCCCGCGAACTGGGCTTTTCCGTGCGGGAAGGGTAAGGCAGATGACCAAATTGTCCCGGGCATCTGAGAGAAAACGCCGCTGACTCCATTCAGGATCAAGGCGCGGAAGCGGTTTTTTCTGGCACTCTGCGTTTTTATCCCCAGTGGAGCAAGGATGAACCGGTTTATTATCGCGGATGCGCAAAAGTGCATCGGCTGCCGTACCTGTGAAGTCGCCTGCGTGGTATCCCATCAGCGGGACCAGGACTGTTCTGGCGTTTCCGCCATGCGCTTTGCGCCGCGGATCCGCGTGGTGAAAAATGACGAACTCTCGACGGCGACGCTTTGCCGCCAGTGTGAAGATGCGCCCTGCGCCAACGTCTGCCCCGAGGGCGCTATCCGCCGGGAAAATTCGGTCTGGCGCGTGGAGCAGCGCCGCTGCATCGGCTGCAAAAGCTGCATGGTGGCGTGCCCCTATGGCGCGATGACGGTGATGCGGGTGGAGGAGGGCGTACAGGCGCTGAAGTGCGATTTGTGCAGCCATCGGGAAGAAGGCCCGGCCTGCGTGGCGGCATGCCCGACGCAGGCGCTGCGCTGCATGGAACCGATGGAACTGGAGAGAATAGCCGCTGAACGTCGCCAGCGGATGGCGCTGGCGATGTAGCGATGATGCCTTCTTACGGCGTGTTCCCGGAGGCGGCGCTGGCGCGCCTTGTCCGGGCTGCCTGTCCGCAGAACGCTGGAAGCCTGTAGCCCGGCTGAGCGCAGCGCGAGCCGGGAATATATCTGGATTATTCAGGATTCTGGCGCTCGTTTACGCGCCCTGTTCACCCCATGCGCGTTCAACTTCTTCGGCGAGAATCTTCACGCCTGCTTCAATCTTCTCCGGGTCCGGTACATAGTTCATGCGCATGCACTGGTGCGTGTGCGGCCATGGCTTATCCAGGCCAGGGAAGAAATAGTCGCCCGGCACCATCAGGACGCCGCGCTTTTTCAGGCGCTGGTACAGCAGCTCGGTAGAAATCGGCAGATCCTTAAACCATAGCCAGAGAAAAATCGCGCCTTCCGGTTTATGAATCAGGCAGCGATCTTCCGGCAAATAGCGGCGAATAATGGCGATAGTCTCCTGAACGCGCTGGTAGTAGAACGGCTTAATCACCGTTTCCGACAGGCGCAGAAGATCGTTGCGTTTAATCATCTCGCACATTATGGCCGGCCCCATTCCACCGGGGGCGAGGCTGATAATGCCGTTCATATTGCTGATGGCGGTGATGATTTTTTCGTTAGCGATGATAATCCCGCAGCGGCTACCCGGCAGGCCCAGCTTGGAGAGGCTCATGCACAGCACGATATTCGGATTCCACAGCGGCCTGGCGTCGCTGAAAATAATCCCCGGGAACGGAACGCCGTAGGCGTTATCAATCACCAACGGGATGCCGTGCTGGTTGGCCAGCGCATCCAGCTTGATCAGCTCATCGTCGGTGATCACGTTGCCCGTTGGGTTGGTGGGGCGGGAAACGCAGATCATTCCCGTCTCGTCCGTGACCTGCAAATGTTCGAAATCCACGTGGTATTTAAACTGGCCTTCCGGCAGCAGTTCAATGTTCGGGCGAGTGGCGACAAACAGATCTTCTTCGAGTCCGGCATCGGCGTAGCCGATGTACTCGGGCGTCAACGGAAACAGCACTTTACGGGTGGTTCCATCCGCGCGACGGCCTGCGAAGAGGTTAAACAAGTAGAAAAACGCGCTCTGACTGCCGTTTGTCAGTGCAATATTCTGTGGTTCGATCTCCCAACCCAGTTCATCACGCAGCATCTGCGCCAGCAGGGCCAGCAGCTCGCTTTTACCCTGCGGACCGTCATAATTACAAAGCGCATCAAGGGCTTTGCCGCTGTTCAGCATGTCGGCCAGCAGGCTATGGAAGTAATCATTCATTTCCGGAATCTGCGCGGGATTGCCGCCGCCCAGCATGATGGCGCCCGGGGTACGCAGGCCGTCATTGAGGTCTTCCATCAAGCGGGTGATGCCCGAATGACGGGTAAATTTGTCGCCAAAAAGTGAAAATGTCATCGCGATTAGTCTGTCGGTATTCCAGGAAAGTGGGTAACCATAACGCCAGCGCAGACAGGGTGCAAATCGAGGTATCAGTGAGATATTTTGTTTTTATGCTGCCAAAGGAAGATATTTTGGATTTTTGTTCTGAAGCGGCTCCCCCGAGTGTCAGGGGAGCCTTGGGTCAGAAGGCTACTGCTGACCTGCCCATACCACCATCACTTTGTCATCGCCGGTCTCGCGAATAAAGCCGTAGCCTTTCGCCATCGATAGGGTGGTTTGTTTACCCATGCCAATCGCCGGATGACGGGCGCGGAACTGGCCCAGTTTCTCCCAGTGGGTCACGCTGCGCGCGGCTTTGCCGCTGACGTCCTGCCAGTTCATATCTGAGCGCGTCCCCTGCAGCGGATCGGAGCCGGTCGGGCCGAACGGCCGCGAGGATTCATCGCCGTAGAAGATCTGCACTGCGCCAGGCGCGAGCAGCAGCAATTCCGCCGCCGTGCTGCCGCCTTCGCGGAACAGGCTGGTATCGTGCGAGGAAAGATAGCTTAACACATTGAAATCCTGAAGCTTCTCTGCCATATGTTGCCAGGTCAGGTCGATATTCGCCAGGCAGCTTGTCGCTTTCGCCGCCTGATCCTGATAATCAAAATTCAGCATTGCGTCAAAACCGTGGCGATAGTAGTCGCTCTGCATCACGCCGTGGCCCCAGGCCTCGCCGGTCATCCAGAACGGCGCGTTATCCAGCGCTTTTTCCGGATTGGCTTTTTTCCATTCCGCCAGCGCTTCAGTGGCCTGGGTTTTTAACTGCAGCCAGGCGGCCTGCTCGACGTGCTTGGCGGTATCGACGCGGAAGCCGTCGATGCCGTAGTCGCGCACCCATTGGCTCAGCCAGTGGGTCAGATAATCGCGCGGCGTATAGCCGGGGATCGCTTTGGCCGCGGTATCCGGCTTATGGCGATAGAAGTTTGGCAGGCCGGATGGCGCCGTGGATTCGGTTTTCAGATCCGGCAGGAAGGCCAGCGACATCGTCAGGTCATCAAATCCGGGGTTGTCGTAATCGCCAATATCGGTGCGGATCCACTTTTTACCCCACCATTTTTCCCAACCGGCTTTGTCGCTGAAGTTAATGTAGTCGTTAAAACTGTGCCAGCTTTGTCCCGCGCGGGGCTTCCAGTCGGTCCAGCGCTCTCCGAGGGTCTTTTTCAGCTCATCGCCCTGGATGTACAGCGAGCCAAACTGAAACTCCTGCATATCGGCCAGGGTCGCGTAGCCGGTATGGTTCATCACCACGTCGAACAGAATGCGGATCCCGCGCTTGTGGGCCTCATCGACGAGGCGGCGCAGATCGTCTTCCGTTCCCATATTGGCATCCAGCTTCGTCCAGTCCTGGGTGTAATAGCCGTGATAGGCGTAATGCGGGAAATCGCCTTTCGTACCGCCGCCGACCCAGCCGTGGATTTGTTCCAGCGGCGAACTGATCCAGAGCGCGTTAACGCCGAGCTGCTGGATGTAATCCAGTTTGCTGGTCAGGCCCTGCAGGTCGCCGCCGTGGAAGGTGCCAATTTCCTGCATGCCGTCTTTGTGGCGGCCATAGCTATTGTCGTTGGCCGGGTTGCCGTTGACAAAGCGATCGGTCAGCACGAAATAGACGGTGGCGTTATGCCAGTTGAACGGCGCGGCGGCTTCCGTTTCCGCGCGTTCAAGCAGCAGCAGACCATTGCTGTTAAACGCCGGCTGGAGGGTAACTTTACCGCCGCTGACGGTCGCGATATTACCGCTGTAGAAATCGCGAACTTTACTGCCTTCGGCGAAGGACTTGCTGACGTCAATGGTGAGCGGCTTGCCATCCCATTTCGGACACTGCTTCATCTGCGGCGCGGCGGCGGCGGTCTGTTTCTCCTCCAGAGAGACCATCATGGTTGGCGTACCTGAACGGGTATCGACTTCCAGGGTATAGCGGCCATCGCGGAATACGCGCCACTGCGGCGCCGGATCGCGGCAAGGTTCCATAGACAGCATCTGGTTGAGCTTGATCGCGCCGGCAGGCTGCCAGCACTGTTGGTCAAAATTAATCCGCAGAGGGCGCGTACCCTTTGCTACCTCGTTTTGACTGATAAATCTGCCGGTGCCTTCTTCGGTAAAGGCGGGGAAATCTGCGGTAGTCCAGGCGGCGAAGGCCATCCCAGGCAACAGCAGCGACGCAAGCGCAGCGAGTTTCATTCCGGAGTCCTGTGTGCGGTTTTTTGTTCAGTTTGCGCGTCTGGCTGTCTAATGAACTCATCCCACCGGCGCTTTTCCAGGGAGGATGAAAAAGGGTGAGTGATCGCGTTCAAAAAACAAGCAAAAAATGCGAGGGTTGTCGCATTTTTGTACTGTTGTCATGGGGCGGAAACCGATTTCAGATGACAGCTTTTCGGAATTGGACTATTTCTGTGGGTGCGTCATCTGGGTATTTTTGATACTATTCGCGATTCAACTATCGATTTTTTGTGAAAAACAAGGCGTTGGAATGATTGCATCCGACCAGGAGACCTAATGATATCGACTCCCATTCGACGATATGGGGCCGCGATACTCATGTTACTTACCTGCATATTTTCAGGTAGTGTGCTGGCAACAACACACACAGCAACAACGAGTCATAAAGCCCCAATAGTTAAGAAGAAAAGCACCGTTAAAGTAAGCAAGGTAAGCAGTAAACAAGAGTATTCTCGCAATAGTGTAAAGAGCAGTTCACTTCCTGATTTGCGAAAATACCCTTCCGGGACACCAAGGAAAAAAGCGTTTCTCCGGACGGTAATGCCTTACATTACGAAACAGAATCAGGTGATTACCGCCGATCGTAACTGGCTTGTTTCCAAGCAGTACGATGCGCGCTGGTCGCCGAGCGAGCGTACGCGGCTGAAAGAGATCGCCTCTCGCTATAAAGTGAAGTGGTCCGGCAATACTCGCCATATTCCTTGGAACTCGCTGCTTGAGCGCGTCGACATTATCCCGAATAGCATGGTCGCTACCATGGCTGCGGCGGAAAGCGGCTGGGGAACGTCAAAGCTGGCGCGGGTGAACAACAATTTATTTGGTATGAAGTGTGGCGGTGGAAACTGCCGCGGTGCGATGAAGGGCTACTCCCAGTTTGATTCGGTGGAAGAGTCCGTTCAGGCCTATGTCAGAAATCTGAATACGCATCCGGCCTACTCGTCATTCCGTAAATCGCGTGCGCAGCTGCGTAAAGCCGATCAGGAAGTGACCGCCAGCACAATGATTCATAAGCTGAAGGGCTATTCGACCAAAGGGTCGAGCTATAACAACTATCTCTTCGCGATGTATCAGGATAACCAGCGGTTGATAGCCGCGCACATGTAATTGCTCTTACATGTCATCATTGATGCCCGGTGCGTAAGCCCGGGCATTTTTCTTTGCGCGCTACATCATGACTTCGCTGTGCCGGTCGCGGTACTCCTTCGGCGTCACGTCGTACTCTTTCTTAAACACCGAATAGAAATACTGCAGCGATGGATAGCCGCACATCTGGGAGATTTCGTTAATCGATAGGGTGGTTGATACCAGCAGACTGCGCGCTTTTTCCAGCTTCTCGCTGTGGATCACCGTATGAATGGTTTCGCCGACTTCCTCTTTGAAGCGCTTTTCCAGATTCGAGCGGGAAATACCCACGGCGTCCAGCACCTGCTCAACTTTAATTCCTTTACAGGCGTGGTTACGGATATAGTGCATCGCCTGAATAACCGAGGGATCGGTGAGCGAGCGGTAGTCGGTGGAGCGGCGTTCTACCACGCGCATCGGCGGGATAAGCTGACGCTGAAGCGGCAGCTCTTCATTCTCCAGCAGGCGATGCAGCAGTTTTGCCGCCTGGTAGCCCATCTGACGGGTGCCCTGCGCAACGGAGGAGAGCGCCACGCGCGACAGGTAGCGGGTAAGCTCTTCGTTATCTATGCCGATAACGCACAGCTTTTCCGGGACGGGGATATGCAGCCGCTCGCAGGCTTGTAATACGTGGCGCGCGCGGGCGTCGGTAACGGCGATGATGCCGGTTTGCGGCGGCAGGGTTTGCAGCCAGTCGGCGAGGCGGTTTTGCGCGTGCTGCCAGTTTTCCGGCGCCGTCTCGAGCCCCTGATAGACCACGCCGCGATATTTCTCTCTGGCGACCAGCTGGCAAAACGCGTGTTCGCGCTCGGCGGCCCAGCCTTTACAGCTGGAAGCGGGCAGGCCGTAAAAGGCGAAGCGGTTAATGCCTTTTTCCTTCAGATGGAGGAAGGCGCTCTCAACCAGCGCGGCGTTGTCGGTGGCGATATAGTGAACCGGCGGATAGCACTCCGGGCGGTGGAAGGAGCCGCCGACGCCGACAATCGGAACATTCACGTCGATCAGCAGGTTTTCAATTTCCGGGTCGTCGTAATCGGCAATAACGCCGTCGCCTAACCACTCTTTGATGTTTTCAATTCGTGCCCGAAAATCTTCCTCAATGAAGATATCCCATTCCAGTTGCGATGCTTGTAAATATTCGCCGACGCCCTCAACGACCTGGCGATCGTAGGCTTTGTTGGCATTGAATAACAGCGTAATACGGTGACGCTTTTCAAACATAGTGTTGTTCCTGGTCTCTCTTGCAGGCCATACAATACCGGCCAATGCCCGGATTTTTTCAAGCTACTTGTGCCTAAGTTTGGCGGTAGCGCAAATAATTCGGGCATTTTTTTTCACAGCCCTCAGCTTCGGCGTTTCGTGGCGGAATCCATCCATACCGCGAGCAATAAAATGACCCCTTTAACGATGTACTGCCAGAAGGTGGCGACGTCCATCATGCTCATGCCGTTGTCCAGCGCGGACATGATAAAAGCGCCCATGACCGCGCCCGCGACGCTGCCGACGCCGCCGGCGAGGCTGGTACCGCCGATTACGCAGGCGGCGATGGCGTCCAGTTCGGCGATGTTGCCGGCGGAAGGGGAACCGGCGCCCAGGCGCGAGCTGAGAATCAACCCGGCGATCGCCACCATCAGGCCGTTAATGGCGAACACCGCCAGCTTGGTGCGCTCCACGCTGATACCGGATAAACGCGCGGCCTCCAGGTTGCCGCCGATGGCGTAGATGCGGCGCCCAAACGCGGTACGGGTGGCCATAAACATGCCCGCCAGCAGCAGCGCGGCGAGGATCAGTACCGGCGTCGGGACGCCGCGATAGTCGTTTAACAACCAGATGGCGCCCAGCACGATAACGGCGGTGATTGTCTGACGGCCAACGGTTGAGGCGGAGGCGGGCGTGGAGAGGCCCAGAGCCTGGCGTCGCATACGGCCGCGCCACTGCCAGATAATAAATGCCGCCATACCCAGCACGCCGATGCCAAAGCCAATACCATCAGGTAGATAGCTCTGGCCGATTTGCGACATCGCCGGGCTGGTGGGAGAGACGGTGGTGCCGTTGGTGATGCCTATCAGAATACCGCGAAATGCCAGCATCCCGGCGAGCGTCACGATAAACGAGGGGACCTTACGATAGGCAACCCACCAACCGTTCCAGGCCCCCAGCAGCAGACCCAGGACCAGGGTAACCACAATTGTCAGCGGTAGCGGCCAACCGAGCCAGACGTCAAAGATTGCCGCCGCGCCGCCGAGCAGGCCCATCATTGAGCCCACGGAGAGGTCGATCTCGGCGGAAATAATCACAAACACCATGCCGACCGCGAGAATGCCGGTGATAGCGGTCTGGCGCAGCAGGTTGGAGATATTACGCGCGCTCAGATAAGCGCCTTCGGTAGTCCAGGTGAAAAACAGCATAATGGCCACGATGGCGGCGATCATCACGAATACCTGGAGGTTCATCCCCTTCAGCCCTGACAGCGCGCCGGCAGTAGGCGGGGTGAGTTTCATTTCAGACGACGTGTTCTTCGACATGGCGTTCGCTCCTCAGTGCGGCTTCCATTACCTGTTCCTGGGTCAGACCCTGGTTGATCAAATTAGCCTTCAGCTTACCCTCATGCATCACCAGCACCCGGTCGCTTAGGCCAAGCACTTCGGGCAGCTCGGATGAAATGACAATGACGGCGATCCCCTGCTGCACCAGCTGATTAATCAGCTTGTAGATTTCATACTTGGCGCCGATGTCGATGCCGCGGGTAGGCTCATCGAGTATCAGAATGCGCGGGTTCAGTAGCAGGCAGCGGGCGAGGATCGCCTTTTGCTGATTGCCGCCGCTCAGGCGACCGATCGCCAGCTCCGGCGATGAGGTTTTGATCTTCAAACGCTGGATGGATTGCTGAATACAGTGCTGCTCTCCGGCATCGTCAAGACTGCTCAGCGGACCGGTAAACTGGTTTAACGCGGCGAGGGTGATGTTTTTACCCACCGCCATGACCGGCACAATACCGTCTTTCTTTCTGTCTTCCGGTACCATGGCGATGCCCTGGGCAATAGCCTGCTGGCAGCTGTGAATCGTCACCTGCTGGCCATCAATAAAGACTTTTCCTTGCCAGCGGCCCGGCCAGACGCCGAACAGGCACTGCACCGCTTCGGTTCGGCCCGCGCCGACCAGCCCGGCGATCCCCAGAATTTCGCCGCGCCGTAGCGAGAAGGAGACGTCATTGACGCGCTTAATGTGGCGATTCACCGGGTGCCAGGCCGTCAGGTTTTCCACCCGCAGGATTTCCTCGCCGCAGCTGTGGGCTTCGCTTGGATAGAGGGCGGTAAGCTCGCGGCCGACCATCATGGTGATAATGTCATCTTCGTTCATGCCGTCAGCGTTACGGGTACCGATATGCTGCCCATCGCGGATCACGCAGATGGTGTCGGAGATGGCTTTGACTTCATTGAGCTTGTGGGAAATGTAAATACAGGCAATACCGTGATTTTGCAGATCGCGAATAATATTCAGCAGAATTGCCGTCTCCTGCTCCGTTAACGAGGCGGTGGGTTCGTCGAGAATTAACAACCGTACCTGTTTATTCAGCGCTTTTGCTATTTCGACCAGCTGCTGCTGGCCAAGGCCCAAATCGCCGACGCGGGTATCGGGTGATATGGCTAAATTGACCTGGGCCAGCAGCTTTTCGCAGCGTAAGGTCATGGTTTCGTAATCCAGCAGACCGTGGCGGGAAATCTCCGCGCCGAGAAAAATATTCTCCAGAACGGTCAGATGTTTTACCAGCGCCAGCTCCTGATGAATGATGGCAATCCCTTTGCGCTCGGTATCGCGTATATGGCCCGGCCGCAACGTTTCCCCGGAAAAAATAATCTCTCCCTCGTAGCTACCGTGCGGATATATTCCGCAAAGGACCTTCATGAGCGTGGATTTACCGGAGCCGTTTTCGCCGCACAGCGAGACCACTTCTCCGGCGTTAAGCCGCAGACTGACATTATCAATCGCCTTCACCGTACCGAAGGTTTTAGTAATGTTTTTCATTTCGAGTAACCAGGACATAGAGACTCCACATAAGCGATATCCGGCTGGATGGGGCAACGCCCCCGGGAGAGGGCGTCAGAGATTACAGCTCGCTTTTTTTGTGGAAACCGTCTTTGATCACCGTCTGGTCAATGTTGTCTTTATTGACCTCAATGGGCGTCAGCAGCCGGGAAGGCACATCTTTGAGGCCGTTGTTGAGCGTGGCGTCGGCCTTCGGTTGCTTATCGTTGCCCAGTTCGACGGCGATCTCTGCTGCGGTGGTGGCAAGGTCAGCGATCGGTTTGTAAACGGTCATCGTCTGAGTGCCAGCGATAATGCGCTTCACGCCGGCGAGGTCGGCATCCTGGCCGGAAATCGCCACTTTGCCTGCGAGCCCCTGGGCGCTTAACGCCTGAATGGCGCCGCCGGCGGTGGCATCGTTAGAGGCGACGACCGCATCAATTTTGTTATTGTTGGCGGTCAGGGCGTTTTCCATAATCTTCAACGCATTTTCTGGCAGCCATCCGTCGACCCACTGATCGCCGACGACCTTAATTTTTCCTTCATCAATATAGGGCTTAAGAACTTTCATTTGGCCGGCGCGGAAAAGCTTGGCGTTATTGTCTACCGGCGAGCCGCCCATTAAGAAATAGTTGCCCTGAGGCACTTTATTGACCAGGCTTTGCGCCTGCATTTCGCCAACTTTCTCATTATTAAACGAAATATAGAAATCAATGTCGGCATTATTGATGAGACGATCGTAGGCGAGAACTTTAATTCCCTCCTGTTTAGCCTCTTTTATCACATTACTCAGCACCTGACCGTTATAGGGAATAATAACCAGAACGTCGACGCCGCGATTAATCATATTTTCGATTTGCGACATTTGCGTTTCTTCGTTGCCATTGGCTGACTGGACGAATACTTTTGCACCTAATGATTCAGCTTTATTGACAAAAATATCGCGATCTTTTTGCCAGCGCTCAAGGCGCAGGTCGTCAATCGCCATGCCAATTTTGACTTCTTTCGCAATGCCCGACAGGCTGGTGAGGAGGAGTGAAGCACAGAGCGTTAGGCAAAGGTTCTTTATCTTCATAATAATAACACCTTTTTTGTAAAGTGCAGGATAAGACGAACGATAAAAATAAACGGCCTGATACGTAGCAGATTTTTAACGCGGAAAGGAGCGCTGGCAATTATCTATGCTTATTTTGCCGTTATGAAATTTTGTTTATTTGTTAATTTATGACCGCGATCGTACTTTAATAATTAGTTCTCATCGTATTTCATTGATCTCTCGTGGCGTAAGCAGCGAAGTGAGGGCGTTGTTCTATTGTTTTTGCGACCTGGCGCACGTTTGTGGATTCTCTCAATCACAGTGTGAAATAACGTAATTGAGGAAACTAAAAAGAGAATTCTATATTGGCTTATGACTTATTACTCGCCGCATCCCTGAATATGGAGTTCATTATGCAGACCTATTTTGATCAGCTCGATCGCGTTCGTTATGAAGGCCCGAAATCCGCTAACCCACTGGCTTTCCGTCATTACAATCCGGATGAGCTGGTCCTGGGCAAACGGATGGAAGAGCACCTGCGCTTTGCGGCCTGCTACTGGCACACCTTCTGCTGGAACGGCGCTGATATGTTCGGCGTGGGCTCCTTTAACCGCCCGTGGCAGCAGCCGGGCGAAGCGCTGGAAATGGCGAAACGCAAAGCCGATGTCGCGTTTGAGTTTTTCCACAAACTGAACGTACCGTACTACTGCTTCCACGACGTTGACGTTTCTCCGGAAGGGGCGTCGTTGAAAGAGTATGCCAATAACTTCGCGCAGATGGTGGATGTGCTGGCGGAAAAACAGCAGCAGAGCGGCGTCAAGCTGCTGTGGGGTACGGCAAACTGCTTTACGAACCCGCGTTACGGTGCCGGTGCGGCAACCAACCCGGATCCGGAAGTGTTCAGCTGGGCGGCCACTCAGGTGGTGACCGCGATGGATGCGACCCACAAACTGGGCGGGGAAAACTACGTCCTGTGGGGCGGCCGCGAAGGCTATGAAACTCTGCTCAATACCGACCTGCGCCAGGAGCGCGAGCAGATTGGCCGCTTTATGCAGCTGGTCGTGGAGCATAAACATAAAATCGGCTTCCAGGGCACGCTGCTGATTGAACCTAAACCGCAGGAGCCAACCAAGCATCAGTACGATTACGACGCGTCTACCGTCTATGGCTTCCTGAAACAGTTCGGCCTGGAAAAAGAGATCAAACTGAACATCGAAGCGAACCACGCGACGCTGGCCGGCCACACTTTCCACCACGAAATTGCGACCGCCATTGCTCTGGGTCTGTTTGGTTCCGTTGATGCTAACCGCGGCGACCCGCAGCTGGGCTGGGATACCGACCAGTTCCCGAACAGCGTTGAAGAGAATGCGCTGGTGATGTACGAAATCCTGAAAGCGGGCGGCTTCACCACCGGCGGCCTGAACTTTGATGCTAAAGTGCGTCGTCAGAGTACCGACAAATACGACCTGTTCTACGGCCACATTGGCGCGATGGACACCATGGCGCTGGCGTTAAAAGTCGCTGCTCGTATGATTGAAGACGGCGAGCTGGATAAACGCGTCGCCAGGCGCTATGCCGGCTGGAACGGCGAGCTGGGTCAGCAGATCCTGAAAGGCCAGATGAACCTGGCGGACATTGCCCAGTATGCCACTCAGCATAACCTGGCGCCGGAGCACCAGAGCGGCCATCAGGAACTGCTGGAAAACGTGGTTAACCGTTACCTCTTTGATCGCTAATGAGGGCGATGATGCCCGGTGAGCCCGGGCATTGGCGATAACCGATGCTTTATTCGCGCCACGCTTAGCCGTGGCGCGTCAGTAAGGAGAGGCTGTATGTATATCGGGATTGATCTGGGCACCTCGGGCGTCAAGGCTATTCTGCTCAACGAGCAGGGCGAGGTCGTGGCTTCGCATACCGAAAAGCTCAACGTGTCGCGTCCGCACCCTTTATGGTCTGAACAAGATCCTGAGCACTGGTGGCTGGCGACGGACCGCGCGATGAAAGCGCTGGGCGCGCAGCACTCGCTGCGCGAAGTCAAAGCGTTAGGTATTGCGGGCCAGATGCACGGCGCGACGCTGCTGGATAAGCAACAGCGCGTCCTGCGCCCGGCAATTTTATGGAATGATGGCCGCTGCGGTGAAGAGTGCGCGCTGCTGGAAGAGAACGTCAGCCGTTCGCGGCAGATAACCGGCAACCTGATGATGCCGGGATTTACCGCGCCGAAGCTGCTGTGGGTACAACGTCACGAGCCTGAGATCTTCAAACAGGTCGATAAGGTCCTGCTGCCAAAAGATTATTTACGTTTGCGCATGACCGGTGAGTTTGCCAGCGATATGTCCGATGCCGCCGGAACGATGTGGATGGACGTGGCGCGCCGCGACTGGAGCGATGAGATGCTCGCCGCCTGCGGTCTGAGCCGCGATAACATGCCGGCGCTGTTCGAAGGATGTGAAGTGACGGGTTCGCTGCGCCCGGCCGTCGCGCAGTCGTGGAATATGCCGGAAGCGCTGGTGGTGGCCGGCGGCGGCGACAACGCGGCGGGGGCGGTGGGTGTTGGCATGGCGGATGCGGGCCAGGCGATGCTGTCGCTGGGGACCTCCGGCGTCTACTTTGCCGTCAGCGACGGCTTTCTTAGCAAGCCGGAAAGCGCCGTACACAGTTTTTGCCACGCGCTGCCCGGGCGCTGGCATCTGATGTCGGTCATGCTGAGCGCGGCTTCTTGCCTCGATTGGGCGGCGACATTAACCGGCCTCGGCACGGTTCCGGCGCTGATTGCGGCGGCGGAAGCGGCGAACGACGATGCCGATCCGGTCTGGTTCCTGCCCTACCTCTCCGGTGAACGTACGCCGCACAATAATCCGCAGGCCAAAGGCGTCTTTTTCGGCCTGACTCATCAACATGGTCCGGCGGAACTGGCGCGGGCGGTGCTTGAGGGCGTCGGTTATGCGCTGGCGGACGGTATGGATGTGGTTCACGCCTGCGGCGTGAAGCCCGAGAGCGTCACGCTTATCGGCGGCGGCGCGCGCAGCGCCTACTGGCGGCAAATGCTGGCGGATATTAGCGGCCAGCAGCTGGACTTCCGCACCGGCGGTGACGTCGGCCCCGCGCTTGGCGCGGCGCGGCTGGCCCAGCTGGCGTTGCATCAAAATATCGCGTTTTCCGATCTACTTCCTCAGCTCCCGCTGGAACAGGCTCATCGTCCTGATGCCGAGCGCTTTGCTCGTTACGCCCCTCGCCGGGAAACCTTCCGCCAGATTTATCAGCAGCTTTTACCGCTGATGTCCTGATTCTTTCGCCCCTGTCGATGGGGCGAATTCATCTCTTGAATGTTTTTAAATTCATGTAGTTATCGAGTGTATTTATATATTCCGAATTTGTCGTTTCAGGGACGAAAAGTACGGATAAACGCATCCTGCCAGTCCACAATGGGGCCTGTCTTATGCCAGGGAGGCACCATGAAAAACAATCTTATTGCAAGGCTGTTGATGTCTATTGGCGCACTGGTTTATCTGGTGGGAATCTGGCGAACCTGCCCATTATTTAGCGGTAAAGGCTATTTTTTGGGCGTTCTGGTCATGGGGATGTTTGCTGTGCTCACGCATCAGCGAACGGCGCAGGAAGTACAGCGAGACGGCGATTTTATCTCGCTGTGCCGGCTGGTGGTGCTGCTGTCGGCGGGATTGCTGCTGGTCGGCGCCTGGTTTGTCCCGGCTCCGTGGCGTGAAAAAAGTATTTACGTGATGGCGTGGTTTGTCTGTATGTACGGCGCGTCGGCAACGCCTTATCCCGCTAAAGTCACGGATAAAGCTCGCAATAACTCAGTGGAATAAGCTGTCAGCGGACAGCGAAGAGAGGTAGTTACAAATGGAAACGAAAGCGACGACATATTCACCCGCGTTTCATCTGATCTCATGGATTGCGCTGGTTGGCGGCATCCTGACGTATCTGATTGGCCTGTGGAACGCGCAGATGGAGCTCAATGAAAAGGGCTACTATTTTGCCGTACTGGTTCTGGGGCTTTTTTCCGCCGCCTCTTATCAAAAGACGGTGCGTGATAAATACGAAAAGATCCCAACCACTACGATGTATTACTTGTCCTGCCTGATCGCCTTTGCGATTGCTGTGGGTCTGCTGGCGGTGGGATTGTGGAACGCAACGCTGATGCTCAGTGAGAAAGGCTTTTATGGCCTGGCGTTCTTTTTAAGCCTTTTCGGCGCCGTGGCGGTGCAGAAGAATATACGTGATGTCTGGGATCGTTCTTCTCTAAGCGAGGTCGGCGCAGTCACGGAAGAGCCCGCTGAGTAAACGACGCGCCGGCGTTGAACCGCAGGCGCCGTTTTTCAGCTCACCAGCCGGCGGCTGTCAATGCGCTGTACCAACATTGATAGCGCCAGGCTACCCAGCAGCGCAGCGCTGAATATCCAGGCAATATCCAACATTGGCCAGCGGGTCAGCTCCAGTCCGCTGGCGCGCAGCGCGTGAATAATCAGCGCATGAAATCCGTAAATGCCTAACGAATGGCGCGCAATAAGCGCAATAAACGGCAGCTGACGCGTATTGAGCGTATTTTTTACCAGCGTCAGCAGGGCGAGCGCGCAGACAAAAACCGCGGGGCCGCAGTATAAATACCAGGTATCACCAAAATCGCCGCGCCAGCGCAGTTCGTGCAGCGTGCCGCGTGATATTACCCATACTCCCGTGATGAATAGCCCAGCGCAGAGCGCAGTCAGCCATTTTTTATCGGTATCCAGCGTGCCGATTGCCCGCCCTAATACGCCGTACATCACGTAGTAGAACGTATCGCCGTTGATATAGAGATTGAGCGGCAGCCATTCAACGCCTGCGGCTTTCACCGGGACCATATTGGGGTTTGCCAGAATACCCAGCACCAGCATCAGCGCCAGCAGCATCCTGCCGCTCACCTGCTTAACCTGCACCAGCGGAGAAAGCAGGTAAATGACCACGATAGCGAAGAAGAACCACAGATGGTAGAACACCGGTTTCTGCAGCAAATTTCTCAGCGACAGTTCAACGTTGATGTGGGTAAACAAGGTGATATAGAGCAGCGACAGCGCACTATAAAAGAGAATGCATAGTGCGATACGCCGAAAATGGCGGGGCTGGGCGCTGCGCTCGCCGAAAAACAGATAGCCTGAAATCATGAAAAACAGGGGGACGCTGACGCGAGATGCCGAGTTGAGGATATTGGCGAGATCCCACTCCAGCAGGCTGATGGTGTGCGGATGCGTGATATACCAGGTGGTACTATGAATCATGACCACCATCATGCAGGCAATGCCGCGCAAATGGGTAATCCAGTGAATTTTTTCCTGCATCAGTGCCTCTGTTTCTCCTTCTCAGAAAGGGTCTGACCGCCCTTATACGCTGGTATCGCAGTGGAATAATCCGAGTTTTTCGGCATAGACTTGTCGAGGTGTGGCCCAATTCGCACAATGTGCCGATTATTTAACGTAACCTGCACGATAACAATTTACTAACAAGGCGGTCGAGAAAAAATGGTGATGAAATATGTGTTTTCTGGACTACTGCTGTGCCTGCTGGCGGGCTGTAGCGCGACGCCGTCTCCGCCAGTGCAGAAGGCGCAGAAAGCACGGATAACGCCGCAGGCTACCCTCAATATGGCGCAGCTTTGCAAGGATAATGCCGCCGTTCGTTATAGTACAGGCGTGCGCCAGGTTGACATCAGCCATTTCGAGCAGTTTCAGGGGAGCTACGAGCTTTCGGGCAAGACTGCGCGGAATGAACATTTTATCTGTTCTTTTGACCCGGACGGACAGTTTTTGCATCTTTCCATGCGCTAAACGCGCCCACGGTGGCGCTTATTTCCGCAATTTTCCCTAAACAATCCCGTTTCATACTGTATATCTCGCAGCCAGCGGGTATACTGGCTCCTTCCTTTAAATCCACACGTATCCAGCACGAAATCATATGCAAAAGTTTGATACCAGGACCTTCCAGGGCCTGATCCTGACCTTACAGGATTACTGGGCTCGCCAGGGCTGCACCATTGTTCAACCACTGGACATGGAAGTCGGCGCAGGCACCTCTCACCCGATGACCTGCTTACGCGCATTGGGTCCCGAGCCGATGGCGACCGCCTACGTGCAGCCTTCCCGCCGTCCGACCGATGGTCGCTACGGTGAAAACCCGAACCGTTTACAGCACTACTATCAGTTCCAGGTGGTGATAAAACCCTCTCCGGATAATATCCAGGAGCTGTACCTTGGGTCTCTGAAAGAGCTGGGTATGGATCCGACCATCCACGACATTCGCTTCGTCGAAGACAACTGGGAAAACCCGACGCTGGGCGCCTGGGGTCTGGGTTGGGAAGTGTGGCTGAACGGTATGGAAGTCACGCAGTTCACCTACTTCCAGCAGGTTGGCGGTCTGGAGTGTAAGCCGGTCACCGGCGAGATCACCTACGGTCTGGAACGTCTGGCGATGTATATCCAGGGTGTCGACAGCGTTTACGATCTGGTCTGGAGCGATGGCCCGCTGGGTAAAACGACCTACGGCGACGTGTTCCATCAGAACGAAGTGGAGCAATCCACCTATAACTTCGAATATGCCGACGTGGACTTCCTGTTCTCCTGCTTCGAGCAGTATGAGAAAGAAGCCCAGCAGCTGCTGGCGCTGGAAAACCCGCTGCCGCTGCCTGCCTACGAGCGCATTCTGAAAGCCGCCCATAGCTTTAACCTGCTGGACGCGCGTAAAGCCATCTCCGTCACCGAGCGTCAGCGCTATATCCTGCGCATTCGCACCCTGACCAAAGCAGTGGCTGAAGCTTACTATGCTTCCCGTGAAGCCCTGGGCTTCCCGATGTGCAACAAGAATAAATAAGAGGCGGCCATGTCTGAGAAAACTTTCCTGGTGGAAATCGGCACTGAAGAGCTGCCACCAAAAGCACTGCGCAGCCTGGCTGAATCCTTTGCTGCGAACGTGACCGCAGAGCTGGATAACGCTGGCCTCGCGCACGGTAAAGTTGAATGGTTTGCCGCACCGCGCCGTCTGGCGCTGAAGGTGGCGAATCTGGCGGCTGCGCAGGCAGACCGTGAAGTTGAAAAACGCGGCCCGGCGATTGCCCAGGCGTTTGACGCCAGCGGCCACCCGAGCAAAGCGGCCGAAGGCTGGGCGCGCGGCTGCGGTATCACCGTCGATCAGGCTGAACGTCTGACGACCGATAAAGGCGAATGGCTGCTGTATCGTGCCCACGTGAAAGGCGAGAGCACCGAAGCGCTGCTGCCGAACATGATCGCGACCTCGCTGGCGAAGCTGCCGATCCCGAAACTGATGCGCTGGGGCGCGTCCGACGTCCACTTCGTGCGTCCGGTTCATACCGTGACCCTGCTGCTGGGCGACAAAGTAATCCCGGCCACCATTCTGGGCGTGCAGTCCGATCGCGTTATTCGCGGCCACCGCTTTATGGGTGAGGCGGAGTTCACTATCGATAATGCCGATCAGTATCCGCAGATCCTGCTGGAGCGCGGTAAAGTCATCGCCGATTACGAACAGCGTAAAGCCACAATCAAAGCGGATGCGGAAGAAGCGGCGCGTAAAATTGGCGGCAACGCCGATCTGAGCGAAAGCCTGCTGGAAGAGGTGACTTCACTGGTTGAATGGCCGGTGGTCCTCACCGCGAAGTTCGAAGAAAAATTCCTTGCGGTGCCTGCCGAAGCGCTGGTTTACACCATGAAAGGGGACCAGAAGTACTTCCCGGTTTACGACAACGCGGGCAAGCTGCTGCCGAATTTTATCTTCGTCGCCAACATCGAATCGAAAGATCCGACCCAGATTATTTCCGGTAACGAAAAAGTGGTGCGTCCGCGTCTGGCGGACGCTGAGTTCTTCTTCAATACCGACCGTAAAAAACGTCTGGAAGATAACCTTCCGCGTCTGCAAACCGTGCTGTTCCAGCAGCAGCTGGGTACGCTGCGCGATAAGACCGATCGTATTCAGGCGCTGGCCGGCTGGATCGCTGAGCAGATTGGCGCGGACGTCAATCATGCTACCCGCGCGGGCCTGCTCTCCAAGTGCGATCTGATGACCAACATGGTCTTCGAGTTCACCGACACGCAGGGCGTGATGGGGATGCACTACGCGCGCCATGATGGCGAAGCGGAAGACGTTGCCGTTGCCCTGAACGAGCAGTATCAGCCGCGCTTTGCCGGCGATGACCTGCCGTCTAACCCGGTGGCCTGCGCCGTGGCGATTGCCGATAAGATGGACACCCTGGCGGGTATCTTCGGTATCGGCCAGCACCCGAAAGGCGATAAAGACCCGTTTGCGCTGCGTCGTGCCGCGCTGGGCGTGCTGCGTATCATCGTTGAGAAGAACCTGAATCTGGATCTGCAAACGCTGACTGAAGAAGCGGTGCGTCTGTACGGCGACAAGCTGACGAATGGCAACGTGGTCGACGATGTTATCGACTTTATGCTGGGACGCTTCCGCGCCTGGTATCAGGATGAAGGCTATACCGTCGACACGATTCAGGCGGTACTGGCGCGTCGTCCAACCCGTCCGGCAGACTTCGATGCGCGTATGAAGGCGGTTTCCCACTTCCGTACCCTCGAAGAGTCCTCCGCCCTGGCGGCGGCGAACAAGCGTGTATCCAACATTCTGGCGAAATCAGACGTGACGCTGAACGATATCGTTCACGCCTCCGTACTGAAAGAAGCGGCTGAAATCAAGCTGGCAGGCAATTTAGTCGTGCTGCGCGATAAGCTGCAGCCGTACTTCGCCGAAGCGCGTTACCAGGATGCGCTGATTGAGCTGGCGTCCCTGCGCGAGCCGGTGGATGAGTTCTTCGAGAACGTGATGGTGAACGCAGAAGACCAGGATGTGCGCGTAAACCGACTGACGCTGCTGTCCAAGCTGCGCGATCTGTTCCTGCAGGTAGCGGATATTTCCCTGCTGCAGTAAGTGAATGGGTAATAATAAAAAACCTGCCTGCGGGCAGGTTTTTTTATACTAAAAATATAAGTAAGTGAACCATTAATAATTCGCTGATTGATATTTTCGCTATTTTCATTGATTGCCGGGAATTATTTTAGGAATATGCCATCGTAGTCTGGTCAGATATTTACGGTAGAATGCTGACGGGTGCTTGAGACTGTTTGTCTCAGGCGTTCAGCGGGAGACAAACAGAGAAAAGCCCCACCTGATGATAAATCAAAGTGAGGCTCCCCTATGCATGAACACCATAAGAGTAGCCTCTTACCTGTTGAAAATCAACACGGGAGGCGAGGAATGCCGCAAAAGTATCTGTTGTTTAGCTTAATAGTGATTTGCTTCACTATTTTATTATTTACCTGGATGGTGCGTGATTCGCTGTGTGAATTACAGCTCAGGCAGGGGAATATTGAGCTGGTGGCGTTCTTAGCCTGTGGGATTAAAACGTAAGAGACGGTGGCGGAGAGCGATCTCCGCCATTCTTACGGCGTTAAGCATTCTTATAGCACCCTGTTTTTTTCATGAAATCATTATTTCGCCTCCTGAAACCAGGAGGCTTTTTTTCCGGATTCACGGCCTGTCGAAAAAACAGGCTTGAAATGTATACCGGGGTATGGCTATCCTATGGCCCGACGAATCCCTCGTCTCACCGGAGAGCACGCGCCAAATGAACAAACACGACTGATGAATTTCACGCCTTGCTTCGCGCTATTTGCGAGCAGGGGAGGTATTGATTTCATTCAGGAGTGCTTATGGCTCATTGTGCCCGGTCCCCCTCTTTTCTTTTGCATCAGGTCACCTGTCAGTTAGCGACGGGAGATACGCTTTTTGGTCCGCTGAATTTATCGCTGGAAGGCACCCTCTGCGGGCTTGTCGGGCGCAATGGCGTCGGTAAAACCCGATTATTGCGTTTGCTGGCGGGCCTGGACTCGCCGTCGAGCGGCCATATCGAACGTGTGGCTTCGGTGAGCTACGTTGCTCAGCAGCATGTCATGTTTCCTGATACGACGCTGGCGGAATGGCTTGGCGTCGAATTCGTTTTTTCTGCTCTGGCTCGTCTTGAACGGGGCGAAGGGCGAGCCGACGATCTTGAACGTCTTGATGGCTTTTGGGATCTCCCGGAGCGCCTGAATGCAGGATTCCAGGCCGCTGGCTTAGGAGAATTTTCCCCCGGACGGCTCGCCTCTTCGCTGAGCGGCGGGGAAAGAGTGAAGGCGCAGCTGTGCGGAGCGTTCCTGTCCGACGCGGATTTCCTCCTGCTTGACGAACCCACCAACCATCTCGACCGACAAGGCCGCGCGTGGCTATATCAGCAGCTTGAGCAATGGCGCGGAGGGGCGTTGATCGCCAGCCACGATCGGGAGCTACTGACCCAAATGCCGCGCATCCTCGAGCTGGCATCCGCGGCTTTGCGCAGCTACGGCGGCAATTATGTGGATTATCAGCAGCAGCGTGAGCTGGAGCAGCAGGCGGCTCGCGCCGCGCTGGAGCATGCGGTTACTGAAAGGCGACGAACCCGGGCGCGGATGCAAAAAGAGCACGATGCCTGCCGGCGCCGCTCGGCGCAGACGTTGCGCACTATCGACACGCTCAATATCGCTTCATTTGAGCGTGTTGCCTGGAAAGGGGCGGCAAAAGAGCGTCCCGGCACCCTTAAGCGCCAGCATCGTGAACAAAGCAGCATCCTCAACGATGCGATAGAGCAGGCGCGTGAGCGGGTAGAGGAAGACAACCCGGTGATGTTTACTCTGCCCGGTAGCCAGGTCGCTGCGGGAAAGCAGGTGCTGGAGCTGGACGCGTTGCGGCTGACCCATTCACCGATGGCAGCGCTGGACTGGCGTATAGATGGGCCGATGCGCGTGGCGCTACGCGGCCCTAACGGCTGCGGTAAAACAACGTTGCTTAAAACGCTGCTGGGCCTGCAGCCGCCGCGCTCAGGAAGCTGCCGCTTATCGGTTAACGCGGCGTATCTGGATCAGCATCTGAGCCAGCTGGATCTGTCATTGTCCATCATGGCGCACCTGAATCTCGGTGATACGCCCTTAGAAGAAGGTGTGCTGCGCAGCCAGCTGGCGCAGCTACAGCTGGGGGCGGACAAAGTCCATCTACCGCTATCGGTTCTGAGCGGAGGCGAAAGATTAAAAGCGGCGCTGGCCTGCGTGCTCTGGCGACGGGAGGCTACGCAGCTGCTGCTGTTGGATGAGCCCACTAACCATCTTGACCTGGCGTCCACTCTGGCGATTGAAAAAGCGCTGGCACAGTTTCCCGGCGCGATGCTGGTGGTGTCACATGATGAAGCTTTTTTACGGGCGCTGAAGCTGACCCATTGCCTGGCATGGCGGGAAGAGGGCTGGAGCGTTGAGAGGCTATAAATGCAAAAAACCGCCATCGATGGATGGCGGTGACTTAAGGTGCAAATAAAAAAATCCCCGCCGTTTGGCAGGGACTTAATAATTTTGAGCTTTTTAAGCTTACAGGCTGGTTACGTTGCCAGCTGCCGGGCCTTTAGCGCCGCTTTCGATGGTGAAGGAAACTTTCTGACCTTCGTCCAGAGATTTGTAGCCTTCGTTCTGGATAGCAGAGAAGTGTACGAACACGTCTTTAGAACCATCGTCAGGAGTGATGAAGCCAAAGCCTTTGTCAGCGTTGAACCATTTTACGATACCAGTCATTTTACCGGACATAGTGAATTACCTTTAAAAAAATAAATGAGCCTTGCGGCGTTACGGTCTGGACTACAGATTTAAAGCGATAAAGGGAAAGTTCACTACCGGGGTATCAACGGATAACCTTTGAAGGACTGCTCTATTCGAATGCTCTGTGGTCTTTACTTCAAACCTGCGAGCATTAACGCATGTTCACGTTGTGATAGCAAACTTTTTTTTCGTTGGCATGAAAACGGTCCTTTGGCAGGACCGCTAGCCGAAACCCATAAACGCTAAAATTATGAATCAATAAGCTGTCTTGAAAGCTGCGGATTCGCCTGGATCAGGCGCATCAGCTTAAGCTCTGTGGGAGAAGGCCTTACGCGTCTCGATTCCCACTCTTGTACCATTGCTACGCTGACGCCCATGGCGTTGGCAAAATCATCTATTTTCAGCCCGGTACCTTTGCGTAGCTGGTCAAATTCAATGCATGCGGCGGGCTTACGCGTCAGCGAGGCCGCCTGAGCCTGATCTTTAAAAATAATTTGTTCAAGGTTGCTCAGCAGTTCAAATGCAGGATCTTTATATTCCATTGAGAACTCCTCTCTTTCATACGGCGGAGGGTGAATTATGTAGAGCCTCTTAAGAATAGTCGGAAAAAAAGGCCAGGAATGCTTACCCTGGTAATTATTTACCACCCGAGGTTCTTTCGCGCCGCGTCGGACGATATAACATGCTGAAAAGTAATAGAGAGAGCCGATAAGCAAATTATTGTAAACAGATAAGAAGAAAAGCGGAAAAGGCCAGCGCGCGCCCGCTGGCCGGTGAGTTACGCCTTTTGGAGCTTCTCCACTTCACCTTGGGCCGCCGGAGGTTGCCGTTGGCCAAGCTTATATTTGACCAGCAGCGCGGTGGCCGACAGGAAGGCCGGGATTGCCAGCAAGGAGAAAATCGTTTCGAAAGAGAGCTGGGCCTGCATCAGGAACGCGCCGCTAAAGGCGCCGAGAATGCCGCCAAAGCGACCAATCCCTAACATCCAGGCCACGCCGGTCGCGCGTCCCTGGGTGGGATAGAAACCGGCGGCCAGCGCAGGCATTGATGATTGCGCGCCGTTCATAATGCTGCCGGCGATAAATACCATTATCCCCATCAGCAGCAGGTTATGGGTCGAGAAACCAACCAGACAAACGAACACGCCGGTCAGCAGCCAGCCCACGGCCACCACTTTGTTTGGGTTGAGCTTATCCATCAGCGCGCCGAGGATAAGCACGCCAACCCCGCCACCCAGCGGGAACAGCGCGGTGATAATAGCGGCCTGGCTCATCGTCGCGCCGGTTTCGCGGATGAGCAGCGGCAGCCAGCTGGTCAGCAAATAGAAGATCAGCAGGCCCATAAAGTAGGTCAGGCACAGCATGACGGTGCCGACGGCGTAGCGCGGTGAGAAAATCACGCCGATGGACGATTTCTCCTTTACCTGGCCCGCTTCGCGTAGTTCAAATTCCGCCTGCTCGGGAACAGGCGCGATGCGGCGCAGGATCGCGGCGATACGCTGGGCAGGCTGGCGTTTGACCACCATATAGCGCGCGGATTCCGGCAGAAGAAAGATCAGCACTACCGCCAGCAGCAGCGGCATCACGCCGCCAAGCACCAGCACGCTTTGCCAGCCGTAATGGGGGATCATCCAGGCGGAGAGGAAGCCGCCCAGCGAGGAGCCCATCGGAAAGCCGACGAACATCAGGTTAACCATCAGAGCCCTACGCCGCTCTGGGGCGTATTCGCTCATCAGCGTCGCGGCGTTCGGCATGGCGGCGCCCAGGCCAAGGCCGGTAAGAAAACGCAGCAACGTCAGCTGGTTAAGGCTGGTAGCAAAGGCGGTCAGCAGGCTGAAGCCACCGAAAACCACGATGGACATAATCAGAACTTTTTTCCGCCCAACGCGGTCGGCGAGCGGTCCGGCGGTCAGCGCACCGACCGCGAGCCCGACTAAGGCGGCGCTCATGACCGGGCCTAACGCCGATTTTTCGACGCCCCATTCCTGCACCAGGTCAGAGGCGATAAAGCCGATTATCGCGGTATCGAATCCGTCCATCGCGACGGTGATAAAACATAAGGCCAGAATCATCCACTGGTATTTCGTGAAGGGATGTTCATTGATAAAAGCCTGAATATCGATGGTTGTTTTCTTCATGCGGCATTCCTGGCAGGCAGAGCGGGGGACAGAGATAGATTATTGTTATCTCCCTCGCGGTCGTTGATGTTGTTTGTGCGATTATCGAACAAAAAGCCGTTAATCGCTCATTTAATAAAATCATCGAACGGCGGTTCAGGCAATGCAGGCGAAAAGGGAAGCGTGCGATTATCGTCCACTTTGCGACCCGTGCAGAAGAGAGAATAGATTAATAATAACAAAATCAATTTGTTAAGCGTTTCAGCCGAATACCGGATGATAGCGGTAATTGTGATGAACTTAACAGCCGACGCGACTGGTCGCTAAAACGCTAAAAAACCGGCTTTCAGGGAGGAAGATTGTCAGGAAAAGGTATCCTGCAAGGCCGACCTGGACTATCCTTGTCAGCGTCTGGCACGTGTGTGTCTGTTTGCGCTTTTTTTGGCTGAAAGGAGTAAAAAAATGGCGACAGGAAAGTCCTGCTCTCGCTGGTTTGCGGCTATTGCGGCCCTGTTAATGGTGGTTAGCCTGAGTGGGTGTTTTGATAAAGAAGGCGATCAGCGCAAAGCGTTTATCGACTTCCTGCAAAATACGGCAATGCGTAGCGGCGAACGTCTGCCGACGCTGACCGCCGATCAGAAAAAACAGTTCGGGCCTTTCGTTTCCGATTACGCGGTGATTTACGGCTATTCACAGCAGGTAAGCCAGGCGATGGATGCGGGTTTACGTCCGGTGGTTGATAGCGTGAACGCGATCCGCGTACCGCAGGATTATGTTACCCAACGCGAGCCGCTGCGTCAGGCAAACGGCGCTTTGGGCGTACTGAGCCAGCAGCTGGAGAACGCAAAAATACAGGCGGATGCCGCCCACGGCGCGCTGAAACAGGGCGACGATCTCAAGCCGGTCTTCGACCAGGTCTATAACAAAGTCGTGACGGCGCCGGCGAATGCGCTACAGCCGTTAATTCCGGCAGCGCAGGTATTTACCCAACAGCTGGTGCAGGTGGGTGATTTTATCGCTCAGCAAGAAACCCAGGTCAGCTTCGTGGCGAACGGTATTCAGTTCCCGACTTCGCAGCAGGCCAGTCAGTACAATACGCTGATTGGGCCGCTGGCCGCTCAGCACCAGGCCTTTAATCAGGCGTGGACCGCGACTGTTAACGCGACGCGTTAACGGCTCTGACAGCCCGGGCAAGGCTTCACCTTAGCCCGGGTTTTCTTTTTTCACTTCTCACTTCACCTGCGGATTCACGCAGTTCTTCTCAACGTTGCCGTTCAGGGCATCAATCAGATTATCCACCGCGCAGGCCGCCATGTTATAGCGGGTTTCATGCGTGGCCGAGCCAATATGCGGCACGGCGACCACGTTTGGCATATTCAGCAGCGGGGAGTCTTTCGCCAGCGGCTCTTGTTCGAAAACGTCGAGGCCGGCGGCATGAATTTCACCTTCCTGCAGTGCGGCAATCAGCGCTTTCTCATCCACCACCGGGCCGCGCCCGGCGTTAATAAAGATGGCCGAGGGCTTCATTTTGGCAAACTGCGCTTTGCCGAACAGATGATGAGTCTCATCGGTCAGCGGCAGGATCAGACAGACAAAATCCGCTTCCTCCAGCAGGGTATCAAGATCGCAGTAGCGGGCGTTGAAGCGCTCTTCTGCCTGAGGGTGCTGGCGGCGGGCATTGTAGAGGATCGGCATACCAAAGCCCGCGTGGGCGCGCTGAGCAAGCGCCATCCCGATACGCCCCATACCGACGATACCGAGGGTTTTATGGTGCACATCGTTGCCAAACCAGTCCGGACCGATGCTTTTGGTCCACTCGCCGGCCTTCACGCGGTTAGCCACCTCAACCACCCGACGCGCGGTGCTCAATACCAGCGCCATCACGGTATCGGCGACGGTCTCGGTCAGTACCGTCGGGGTGTGCATCAGCAGCACTTTACGCGCATTCAGCGCATCGACGTCGAAGTTGTCATAGCCGACGGAGATGGTCGAGGTCGCACGAAGCTTGGGCATTTTCTCCAGTAACGCGGTATCGACTTTTTCGCTGGAACCCAGCAGACCTACCGCTTCAGCGAACGCGTCGGCGTGCTGTGAAACGGTCTCCGGACGCAGGTTTTTCACCTGGGTGACGGTAAAGTGTTGTTCCAGACGCTGTTGCAGGTCGTCGGGAAGCGTTTTGTAGAGAATGACTGACGGCTTCATGCGGTTCTCCGTTGCGTTAAGGTTTCAGGCGTGACGTGCGCCGAGCGGAAGTTTTTGATTATTAGCAGGCTTAACAATCAAAGTAAGCCATACCGAGACGAAAAGCGCCACTCCCATGAAAATGTACGAGGCTGCGGGGCTGCCGGTGGTACCGTTCAGGTAACCGACAAACCATGAGCCGAAGAACGAACCCAGCGCGCCCATGCTGTTAATCAGGGCCATGGCGCCTCCGGCGACGTTGCGCGGCAGCATCTCAGGAATGATGGCGAAGAACGGTCCGTAGGGGGCGTACATCGCCGCGCCGGCAATCACCAGCAGGGTATAAGAGACCCAGAAATGGTTGGCGCCAACGGCCCAGGAACCAATAAAGGCGAAGGCGGCAATCAGCAGCAGCGGCCAGACAAACAGCTTGCGGTTCTGCATTTTATCGGAGGCCCAGGAGACCACGATCATCGCGATGGTCGCCGCCAGATAGGGAACGGATGAGAGCCAGCCGACCTCGACCATGCCCATATTCTCGCCGCCGCTGCGGATAATTGACGGCAGCCACAGAACGAAACCGTAAACCCCGATGCTCCAGGCGAAATACTGCATGCACAGCAGGACAACGTTGCGCGAGCGGAAGGCTTCGCCGTAGTTGCGCACCGGTTTGATTCCCTGCTGTTCACGCTCCAGCTGCTCCTGCAACGCGGCTTTTTCGCTTTCCGCCAGCCAGTTGACCTGCGAAGGTTTGTCTTTTACCAGCACCCACCAGCAGAAGGCCCAAATCACCGCCGGAACGCCTTCGATAATAAACATTTCCCGCCAGCCGAAGGCCTGAATCAGGTAACCGGACACCACCGACATCCACAGCACCGTCACAGGGTTGCCGAGGATCAGGAAGGTATTGGCGCGAGAGCGTTCAGATTTAGTAAACCAGTTGCTGATGTAAATCAGCATCGCCGGCATGACCGCGGCCTCGACGACGCCGAGAATAAAGCGAATCGCCGCCAGCGCGGGAATATTGTGCACCATCCCGGTCAGCGAGGCGCAGGCGCCCCACAGGATCAGGCAGATAAAAATGAGTTTGCGTACGCTGCGGCGTTCGGCGTAAATCGCGCCGGGGATCTGAAAGAAGAAGTAGCCGAGGAAGAACAGCGCCCCCAGCAGGGAGGAGATACCTTTGGTGATCCCCAGATCTTCAGTAATACCGGCCGCCGAAGCGAAGCTGAAGTTAGCGCGGTCGAGATATGCCAGGCTATACGTGATAAACACGATAGGCATGATGTACCACCAGCGTTTTGTTGCATTCGTCGAACTATTCATAGGTTTGCCTCTGTGAGTGAGGTGACGCTCATCATAGAAAAGATCCGTTACGCCGCGCTGCATGTAGGGTACAGAACGGCCTGACGTTGTGCTGAATCTGCTTACTCGCCCAGCGCCTCACGCGTGGGTAAGCCTTCGCTATCGCCCTGGACCTGAATGGCCAGTGAGCCGATTTTGTTTCCGCGTTTCACCGCCTGCGGCAGCGGTTTTCCTTCCAGCAGGGCGCTAATCACCCCGACGGCAAAGCCATCGCCGGCGCCAACGGTATCGACGACGTTATCCACTTTTATCGCCGCAACGGCCCCCTGTTCGCCATCGGCGGTTTTATACCAGGCGCCGTCGGAGCCGGTTTTTATGATGACCGCGCGAACGCCGTGGCTGAGATAAAAGTCCGCAATGGCTTCCGGCGTTTGCTGGCCGGTCAGAATCATGCCTTCTTTCAACCCCGGCAGAACCCAGTCGGCCTGAAACGCAAGGCGGTTAAGCTTCTCGACCATCTCGGCTTCGCTTTTCCAGAGCGTGGGCCGCAGGTTGGGGTCGAACGAAATCGTTTTTCCCTGCGCTTTCATGGTGCGCGCCGCGCGGTCCAGCAGGGCGTATGAGCTTTCCGACAGCGCGGCGGCCACGCCGCTTAAGTGCAGGTGACGGGCGCTGGCGAAGTATGATTCGTTAAAATCATCCGGCGACAGATGGCTGGCGGCAGAGCCTTTGCGAAAATATTCCACGATGGGATCGGTTCCATTTTCGACTTTAGATTTCAGCTGAAAGCCGGTAGCGTAGCGGCCATCGGTGCTCACGCCGCGGGCGTCGATCCCCTCTTTCGCCAGCGCGGTGAGGACGAAGCGGCCAAAGCTGTCCGCGCCGACGCGGCTTACCCAGCCGACGCTTAAGCCGAGGCGGGCCAGCCCGGTCGCGACGTTCAGTTCCGCGCCCGCCACGCGCTTCATAAAATGTTCTACTTCAGCCAGTTCGCCGGTTTCGGTGGCGACAAACATCGCCATGGCTTCGCCTATCGTGATGACATCTAACGCTTTTTGCATAACTTAATCCTCGCGTAACAGGTTGACGTAGCGGCGGGTCACGGCCGTCAGGTCATGGCCAGTCAGCGGAAATTCGATCCCGCGCGGGGCGTCTGCGGGCAGATTGTCGAGCAGCGCCAGCCAGCGCCCGGACGCTTCATCCGGCGGTACGGCGCGAAACTGCGAATGGTGCGGCTCAGCCGCCTTTACATGAATATAGCTGACGGCAGGCGCCAGGTGGCGCGCGGCCTCTTCCGGCGAGTCGCCAACCCACAGCCAGTTGCCCATATCAAAGGTGAGGGTGATCGGCAGCTGGTTAACCCGACAGGCGGCCTTGAAGCGCTGCATCGGCGCCAGCTGGCCGCAGTCGGTTTGATCGTTTTCCACCACCAGCGCCATGCCGCTCTCGCGCAGGATATCGCGCAGGGTGTCCAGATCGTTTTGGTGGGTAAAGCGGCCCAGTGAGAGCTTCAGCCACAGCGCGTTAAGGGTTTGCGCTTCCTGCAAAAAGTCGGCGAGGCGCGGGTTGAGCGAGCCGTCAGCGGTAAACAGGGCTTCCGGCGCGGAATAGCAAACCAGCAGGCCGCGGCGCTCAATATCGGCGGCCAGTTCCGGCAGGTGGTTCAGCTCATCCGCGCTGAACAGTTCCCGGCGGATCTCTACGCCGTCGGCGCCGGAGCCGGCGATAAATGGCAGGACGGCGGACTGCCCGCCCAGCGCTTTAACACGGTCATTCCCGTACGCGGCGGTAACGACAATAATCTTTCTGGCCATCCCAATACTCCCGACGATAATCTGATGCGTTGTTTATTACGCTAGATGGTATCGGTTCCAAAGCAAAGGCCAGGATGTCTAATTTATGATCGCCATCACGAAGGATCGTTAGCGGGAGGTGGAGCCTCTGACGATCAGCTCGCCGGAAAACACCCGTTCGCAGACCGGGTCGTTGCTGCCTTCAATCCGACGCACCACCTGCTCGACGGCGGCGAAGCCAATCTGCCAGGTCGGCTGTTTGAGCGTGGTGATCCCCACGCCCGCCAGTTCGGCCCACTCCAGTTCATCGAAGCCCAGCAGGCCGATATCGCTGCCCCAAATCAGGCCAACGCGTTTAAGGGAGCGTGCCACTTGCAGGGTCAGCGCGCCGTTGGCGGAAATCACCGCCTTGCGCATGCCGCGATGGTGGGAGTGGAAGTGACGCAGGACGTTATCCAGCATCGCGCCATCGTTCAACGGTACTTCGGCGTTTTCCGCGACAATACCGGTATGGCGCAGGAGGGTCTGGCGAAACGCGCTCAGGCGCTCGCGGCGGGTATTGACCGAGCCGAGGGGTTCGCTAAGGAACAGCAGGGCTTCGAAGCCTTTTTCTACCAGGTGTTCGGTGGCGGTGGTGGCGGCCTGGGTATTATCGAGGCCGACGACATCGCAGGCGAATTCCGGAATTTTGCGGTCGATAAGCACCATCGGCAGCGCCGACTGCTGCAGGCGGTTGAGGCCGTCCTCGCGCATCCCGACCGCGTTGACCACGATCCCCTCCACCTGATAGCTGCGCAGCAGGTCGAGATAGTGCAGCTCCTGGTCCAGCTCATTGTTGGTATTACATACCAGAAGGGTAAATCCTTTTTCGCGACAGGCGGCTTCAATGCCGCTGAGCACGTTGACGGAGTAGGGGTTGGTGATATCGGCGATGATCAGGCCGATCAGCCGGGTGCGGCCATGCTTCAGGCCGCGGGCCATCAGGCTGGGACGATAGTCGAGCTCGGCAATGGCTTTTTCAATGCGCCCCAGCAGATCGTCGGAAAGCAGATGCTTCTCGCCGTTCAGATAGCGTGAAATGCTGGTTTTACCGGTCTTTGCGGCTTTCGCCACATCGCTAATGGTTGCTCGCGCCGCTTTCGCCATGGTGGCTTCCTTTGCTGAAATCTGCACACACCTTAGCGCGAAAATTCGCTATATCAAGCATTTTGCCCGGCGAGTCGCCGGGCAAAGAGGGCATTACTGCAGCGGGCTGAGGGTAATTTCAACGCGGCGGTTCTGCGCTTTGCCTTCCGCCGTGCTGTTGCTGGCGATCGGGTTCGCCGGGCCCATACCGGTTGTGCGGATGCGATTAGCCGCCACGCCCTGGGTAATAAGCGCGCTGGCGACGCTCTCCGCGCGCTGCTGAGAGAGGCGCATGTTCAGATCCTGGCTGCCGGTGCTGTCGGTATAACCCACTACGTTAACGGCGGTTTTCTCATACTCTTTCAGCACCATCGCCACGCCGGTGAGGGTATTGGCGCCCGCGGGTTTCAGGTTGGCGCTGCTGCTGTCGAAGGTCACATTGTTCGGCATGTTCAGCACGATATTGTCGCCGTTTCGCGTCACGCTTACGCCGGTTCCCTGCATTTTCTCGCGCAGCTTCGCTTCCTGCACGTCCATATAGTAACCGATACCGCCGCCCAGCGCCGCGCCGGCCGCTGCGCCGATCAGCGCGCCTTTGCCGCGGTCATGTTTGGAAGAGGAGAGCGCCCCAACGCCTGCGCCGACTAACGAACCAATGCCCGCGCCGATCCCGGATTTACCCGCTTCGCGCTCCCCGGTATAGGGATTGGTGGTACAGCCAGAAATGGCCAGTGCGCAGCTAACGACAGCCGCAATCATGAGTACGCGTTTTTTCATCTTATTTCCTTAATCCTTTTTATTCTTTGCCACAGCGACCGTGACGGTTGATTATGACGCCCGAAACCGGAGAAAATTCCGCAGAGAGCATCTCAATTTGTAAATAACATTGAACGGCTGAATAACGTGCCGTCACCACACCTGCTATCGCTGACCAGGAGCCCGCATTGCCAACCTCATCTGCTACCAAAACTATCCTGACCGCAGCCCATTGGGGGCCAATGCTGGTCGAAACCGATGGCGAGAACGTCATCTCTTCGCGCGGGGCGCTTGATACCCCTTTCCCCAACTCGCTGCAAACCGCAGTGCGCGATCAGGTGCATAGCAAAACCCGCGTACGTTATCCGATGGTGCGTAAGGGATTTCTCGCCTCGCCAGAAAGCCCACAAGGCGTGCGCGGGCAGGATGAGTTTGTGCGGGTGAGCTGGGAGCAGGCGCTGGATCTGATTCACGCCCAGCACCGGCGCATTCGCGAAAGCTACGGCCCGGCGTCGATTTTTGCGGGCTCCTACGGCTGGCGCTCAAATGGCGTGCTGCACAAAGCGGCGACGCTGCTCCAGCGCTATATGAGCCTGGCGGGCGGCTATACCGGGCATCTGGGCGATTATTCCACCGGCGCGGCCCAGGCGATCATGCCATACGTGGTTGGCGGTAATGAGGTTTATCAGCAGCAGACCAGCTGGCCAATGGTGTTGGAACATAGCGATGTCGTGGTGCTGTGGAGCGCTAACCCATTAAATACGCTAAAAATTGCCTGGAACGCTTCCGATGAGCAGGGCATCCCGTGGTTCGATCGTCTGCGTCAGAGCGGGAAGCGGGTGATCTGCATCGATCCCATGCGATCGGAAACGGCGGAATTCTTTGGCGACGCGGCGGAGTGGATCGCCCCGCATATGGGCACCGACGTGGCGCTGATGCTCGGTATCGCCCATACGCTGGTGGAAAACGGCTGGCAGGATGACGCGTTTTTGGCCCGCTGCACCAGCGGCTATGACGTTTTCGCCCGCTATCTGACCGGGGAGAGCGACGGAACGGCAAAAACGGCGGAATGGGCGGCGGCGATCTGCGGCATTAGCGCGGAGAAAATTCGCGAACTGGCACAACTATTCCACGAAAACACCACCATGTTGATGTCCGGCTGGGGAATGCAGCGCCAGCAGTTTGGCGAACAAAAACACTGGATGCTGGTGACCCTTGCCGCCATGCTCGGCCAGATAGGCACCCGGGGCGGGGGCTTTGGCCTTTCCTATCACTTTGCCAACGGCGGCAACCCTACGCGCCGCGCGGCGGTGCTGGCCTCAATGCAGGGCAGCGTGGCGGGCGGGACCGATGCAGTGGAAAAAATCCCGGTCGCGCGTATCGTTGAAGCGCTGGAAAACCCCGGAGCGTCTTATCAACATAACGGTATGGAACGCCGCTTCCCGGATATCCGCTTTATCTGGTGGGCGGGCGGCGCCAACTTTACCCACCATCAGGATACCAACCGGCTGATCCGCGCCTGGCAAAAACCGGAGCTTATCGTCATTTCCGAATGCTTCTGGACCGCCGCGGCGCGCCATGCCGATATCGTGCTGCCCGCGACGACCTCATTTGAACGCAACGATATGACCATGACCGGCGACTACAGCAACCAGCATCTGGTGCCGATGAAGCGGGTGGTCGCGCCGCGCGATGAAGCGCGCGATGATTTCGAGGTCTTCGCCGACCTCAGCGAGCGCTGGGAAGCGGGCGGTCGGGAGCGCTTCACCGAGGGTAAAAACGATCTGCAGTGGCTGGAGACGTTTTACCAGATTGCCGCCCAGCGCGGGGCGGCGCAGCAGGTTACGCTGCCGCCGTTCGCCCAGTTCTGGCAGGATAATCAGCTGATTGAAATGCCGGAGAACCCTGAAAACGCGCGCTTCGCCCGCTTTGCCGCCTTCAGGGCCGATCCGCAGGCGAATCCGCTGAAAACCGCCAGCGGTAAAATTGAAATTCACTCGCCGACCATCGCCGGGTTTGCTTATCCGGATTGCCCGCCGCACCCTATGTGGCTGGAGCCGGACGAATGGCACGGCAATGCGCAGGAAGGCCAGCTCCAGGTGCTGTCAGCGCATCCGGCGCACCGCCTCCACAGCCAGCTCAACCATACGTCGCTGCGCGAACAGTACGCGGTGGCGGGTCGTGAACCGTTAACCCTTCATCCGCGCGATGCGCAGGCGCGCAATATCGCCGATGGCGATCTGGTGCGGGTATGGAATTCACGCGGCCAGGTGCTGGCCGGCGCGGTAGTGACCGACGGCATTCGTCCCGGGGTTATCTGCTTGCACGAAGGAGCATGGCCCGATCTCGACCCTCAGGCGGGGATCTGCAAAAACGGTGCGGTGAACGTGCTGACCAAAGATATTCCGACATCGCGGCTGGGTAACGGCTGCGCCGGAAATATGGCGCTGGCCTGGCTGGAAAAGTATACCGGGCCCGAGCTTACGCTGACGGCATTTGATCCGCCGACCAATGCATAATCCAGGTCGGATGCTGGGTTTCATCCTGCCATGCGCAGTCTTCAATGCGGAAGCCCTGCGCATGGTAGAAATTCACCGCCTGAACGTTTTTCTGGTATACCTCAAGGGTTAGCCAACCGTAGTGTTTTTTGACTTCGCCGATCAGCGCGCTGCCGATACCCTGCCTGGCGGCATCCGGCGCGACGAACAGCGCGCCGATGAAGCGTGACTCCATCACGCTGATAAAACCCTTCAGCACGCCGTCCTGCTCCCATACCCAGGTTTGCGCGGAGGGCAGGTAAACGTCGCGCACTACCGCCAGGCTGTCATGCCAGTAGCTTTCGGCGATAAACGGATGCGCGTGGATCGTACTCTCAAGCCACAGCTCGAGCAGTGGGCCGGTTTCGTTAGCGTCCCAGTTACGAATCATCCTGGCCTCCTGAGCGACAGAAACAGTCGATGACGTGGTCGTTGACCAGACCGCAGGCCTGCATAAAGGAGTAGCAGATAGTGGAGCCGACAAACTTAAAGCCCCGTTTTTTCAGCGCTTTCGACAATGCGTCAGAAGCCGGGGTGGTTGTCGGGATCTCCGCCAGCGTGGCGGCGGCCGTCACCTGGGGGTGATTATCGACGAATGACCAGACGAAATCTGCGAAAGGTTCGCCATTTTTTTCCATCGCCAGGAAGGCGCGGGCGTTGCCGATGATGGCCTGAATTTTACCGCGATGGCGAATAATACCGGCGTCGAGAACCAGACGTTCAATGTCTTCTTCGTCCATTGCCGCGACGCGAACCGGATCAAACTGGTGAAAAGCGCGGCGGTAGTTTTCACGCTTTTTCAGCACGGTGATCCACGACAGTCCGGCCTGCTGGCCTTCGAGACAAATCATCTCAAACAGCTTGCGGGGATTCTTTTCAGCAACGCCCCACTCCTTATCGTGGTACTCAATGTATAAAGGATCCTGACTGACCCATCCGCAACGTTGCATCTGTCTCTCCCTTTTGTGATAAAAACTCAGTCGTTCAACTTGACGGCTGAAAGATAAAGATAATAGTTAATACAGGGTTATTATTCCCCAAGCAGGGATAGGACACCCATAAAAAAAACACAGCAACCTTGCCGTTTCGGCTCTTTTTGGAGTCGCATTAATGATAATAAAGAAATGCAATGGCCTCCGGGTATTCCTGGTCCCGGCGTGCGTATCCGTCTGGGCGTCGTGTGTTGCCGGGGCGAATGCCTGGCAACAGGAATATATCGCTATCGATACAAAAAGTAATACTGCGGAACGCTATACATGGGACAGCGATCACCAACCGCGCTATGAAGATATTCTCGCGGAGCGGATAAATGCGTCCGACGATCCTTCCGGACTGGCGTTTAATCAGGCGGTCTCTCCGGTGGATAGCGCACGCGGTATGAGCGTCGGCTGGAATTTCTCTCTGACCGAGGGGATGACGTCCGGCCCGGTCGCCAGTTTACATTCCGATCTGACGTCGCCGCCGCTTACCCGCAATGCGGCCGGAACCGGCTATGTGAATACGCTGGGCTGGCGGGTCGATTATCAGAAGCTATGGGGCGTACATCCGTGGGCTCAGGTGAGCTATAACCAGGAGTTGACGACGGATTTCGGCGGGGCGAACCGCGCTCAGGACGGGGCCTGGCGGGACGTGACGCTGGGCGCAGATATGTCGCTCAACTCCCATCTTGCCGCCTGGGCGGCGCTGTCCCAGGCGGACAATTTACCCACCGGGGCAAACTATCTCTATTTAATGGGCGTGAGCGCCAATTTTTAATTTATTGCGGATACGCTGGCGGCGCTTGTGATTCGGCTCATCCCTGAGCCTCACCCGGATGGGGCTGCGGCATGCCGCCATTCTGCCACTCGAGTTATTCAGGCTAAATATGTAGCATAGTTGATACGTTTAATTTACTTTATCATTACAGTAATGACGCATCTTCCAGCGGTAGCGGGCACTAACTTTCCGATAAATCGTTAAGGCGTGAATGTTTTGCAATGTCATTCATTCCGCCTTTAATGCATTTCATTCCGCGGTAGCGGCAGCTCATGCCTTTTTTCCCCAGACTTACAGGGGACTTCGTTATGGTGGCGGCAGTTAATTATTCAGGACAACTGCTATGAACGCTGCAAACCGTCAATACACCCGCTGGCTTACGCTGCTCGGCACTATCATTACGCAATTTGCGCTGGGATCGGTTTATACATGGAGTTTGTTCAATAGTTCGCTTTCCGCCAAGCTGGACGAACCGGTAAGCCAGGTGGCGTTTTCATTCGGCCTGTTAAGCCTCGGTCTGGCGCTCTCTTCATCCGTGGCAGGTAAATTACAGGAACGTTTCGGCGTTAAACGCGTCACCATGGCTTCCGGCGTCCTGCTGGGCCTCGGATTCTTCCTTACCGCGCATTCAAACAGCCTGATGATGCTGTGGCTGAGCGCGGGTCTGCTGGTTGGGCTGGCCGACGGTGCTGGCTATTTGCTGACGCTGTCGAACTGCGTCAAATGGTTCCCGGAACGTAAGGGACTGATTTCGGCTTTTTCCATCGGTGCTTATGGGCTTGGCAGCCTGGGTTTTAAATTTATTGACTCCCATCTGCTGGCGACGGTCGGCCTGGAAAAAACCTTTATTATCTGGGGCGCTATCGTGCTGGTGATGATCGTTTTTGGCGCGACGCTGATGACAGACGCCCCGAACCACACCGCTACCGCCAACAACGGCGTCGTCGAAAATGACTTCACCCTCGCCGAATCGATGCGTAAACCTCAGTACTGGATGCTGGCGGTGATGTTCCTGACCGCCTGCATGAGCGGCCTGTACGTGATTGGCGTGGCGAAAGACATCGCCCAGGGGATGGTGCACCTCGATGTTGCGACGGCCGCCAACGCGGTGACGGTGATCTCTATCGCTAACCTGAGCGGGCGCCTGGTTCTGGGCATTCTGTCCGATAAAATGTCCCGCATCCGGGTGATTACCATCGGACAGGTTGTCTCGCTTATCGGTATGGCGGCGCTGCTGTTCGCTCCGCTGAACGCCATGACGTTCTTCGCCGCTATCGCCTGCGTGGCCTTTAACTTCGGCGGTACGATTACCGTCTTCCCGTCGCTGGTCAGCGAGTTCTTTGGCCTCAATAACCTGGCGAAAAACTACGGCGTGATTTATCTCGGCTTTGGTATCGGCAGCATCTGCGGTTCGCTGATTGCTTCCCTGTTCGGCGGTTTCTACGTGACCTTCTGCGTCATCTTTGCGCTGCTGATTCTCTCTCTGGCGCTTTCGACAACGATTCGTCAGCCGAAAAGTGAAATTTACCACCAGGCTCACGCCTGAAACCGGGTGTTATCCCGGCCCCGATGATTAATTACCTAAGCTAATAGTGCCAATCCAACCAAATGTTTTGTAAATGTTTGGTTGGATCACATTCCCTCCTGATACTTTTTCCTTCCGCTGTGGTCTACTTATCGCGCTTTGTAGAGGTTTCTTATAACCAAGCTAAACGCACTTTATTAACCTGCTTACTTATATCGCTTAAGTCGGGCGGTTTTATCTCTTCGTTTTCCAGGTTTTTTGCATGAAATACATTAAAACGATGACGCAGCTGAAGCTCAGTATCTGGCTGGCGCTGTACATCGGCTGGTTTATGAACGCTGCCGTATTCTTCCGCCGCTTCGAGGGGTACGCTCAGGAGTTTACCATCTGGAAAGGACTCTCAGGTGCAGTTGAGCTGATAGGGACCTTTCTGGTCACCTTCTTTCTGCTGCGTATTTTGTCGCTGTTTGGCCGCCGGGTCTGGCGTATTCTCGCGACCATCGTCGTACTCTTCTCCGCCGCCGCCAGCTATTACATGACCTTCCTGAACGTGGTGATCGGCTACGGGATTATTGCCTCGGTGATGACCACTGACATCGACTTGTCCAGAGAGGTTATCGGCTGGCACCTGATTCTCTGGCTGGTGCTGATGAGCGCGCTGCCGCTGGTGCTTATCTGGAGCAACCGCTGTCGCTTCACCCTGCTGCGTCAAATTCGTACGCCCGGCCAGCGGATGAAGAATATTACTATCGTGCTGCTGGCTGGCCTGATGGTCTGGGGCCCTATTCGCTTGCTGGAGGTTCGTCAGAAGAACTTTGAGCGCAGTTCCGAAGTCGATCTGCCAAGCTATGGCGGGGTGGTGGCTAACTCCTATCTGCCGTCTAACTGGCTATCAGCGCTGGGGCTTTACGCGTGGGCGCAGGTGGACGAGTCTTCCGATAATAAATCCCTGATCAATCCGGCGAAAAAATTCACCTACGTTGAGCCGCAAGGGCTGGATGATACTTACGTGGTGTTTATCATCGGCGAAACCACCCGCTGGGACCATATGGGCATCCTGGGCTATAGCCGCAATACCACGCCTAAGCTGGCGCAGGAAAAAAACCTGGTCGCTTTCCGCGGATACTCCTGCGATACCGCCACGAAGCTGTCGCTGCGCTGTATGTTCGTTCGTCAGGGCGGGGCGGATGATAACCCGCAGCGGACGCTGAAAGAACAGAACGTCTTTGCCGTCCTGCACCAGCTCGGCTTTACCGGCAACCTGTACGCCATGCAGAGCGAGATGTGGTTCTACAGCAACACGATGGCGAACAATATCGCCTATCGCGAGCAGATTGGCGCTGAGCCGAGTAACCGCGGCAAGAGCGTTGACGACATGCTGCTGGTGGATGAAATGAAGCGCGGTCTGGCGAAGAATCCCAATGGTAAGCACCTGATTATTCTGCATACCAAAGGATCGCACTTTAACTATACCCAGCGCTATCCGCGCAGCTTTGCGCAGTGGAAGCCGGAGTGCGTCGGCGTCGATAATAAATGCTCGAAGGCTGAGCTGATTAACTCGTACGATAACAGCGTGACCTACGTCGATCACTTTATCGTCAGCGTGCTGGATCAGCTGCGGGACAAGAAGGCGATTGTTTTCTATGCGGCCGACCACGGCGAGTCCATCAACGAGCGCGAACACCTGCACGGTACGCCGCGCAAGATGGCGCCGCCGGAGCAGTTCCGCGTGCCGATGCTGGTGTGGATGTCGGATAAGTATCTGGCGTCGCCCGACCACGCAGCTTCTTTTGCGCACCTGAAGCAGCAGGCGGCCATGAAGGTACCGCGTCGTCACGTAGAGCTGTATGACACCATTATGGGCTGCCTTGGCTATACTTCGCCGGACGGCGGGATTAACCAATATAACAACTGGTGCCACGTTCCTGACGCTGCGGCGAAGAAGGAGTAGCAGAGTGGCGAGTTTCTCGCCGCTTGAGCGACTTTTTCATAATAAGGCATTGACGGGTGTGTATCGCAGCAGTAAGATGCGCCCGCATTCGGTGATTGGCGCAGCCTGGTAGCGCACTTCGTTCGGGACGAAGGGGTCGGAGGTTCGAATCCTCTATCACCGACCAAATTCGAAAAGCCTGCTCAACGAGCAGGCTTTTTGCATCTGAGGTTTGTGAGGATGAGAACCTCCGGGGGTAGAGGTTCGACTCGAGCGGAGCGAGAGAACGTTGCGACAGCAACGGCCCGCAGGGCGAGTCACGTAGTGGCGAGTTATCCTCTATCACCGACCAAATTCGAAAAGCCTGCTCAACGAGCAGGCTTTTTTGCATCTGTCGTCCTTACAGATGGGCAGCATCGTTTCCGGGAAATCCAGCCGCACCGCACACCGCTCCCGGGGGCGGCGCAAAGCGCCTTGCCCGGGCTACGGGTTCAGCG